>NZ_JARWKS010000007.1:0-207045 GCF_029846405.1 Cobetia sp. 29-18-1 | reverse complement strand
CCTGATCCGAGCTTAGACGACCCGTCAGGTGGTCCAAAGGATGGGGTCCACTTCACATGTCAGTTATCGTTCCCTGATAAATGGGGAGCAGGCATAGTAGGTCGAGCCATGATCATCAATGCCTGGGTCATCTTGTCTTCAATGTGCCTGATGACTGAGCAAAAGTCAGCTATCTGGCGTATTGATCGCTGTTAGCCAGCATGGACGACTATCACATGCTAGGTTTGCCAGCAGCGACTCAGTCCTTGGTGATGCGATTGACTTCTTCCAGCGAGGTCATGCCCGACATCACCTTGCGCAAGCCGCTACGCCTCAGGTCTGAAAGCCCTTCCTTGCGCGCCTGGTCTGCCAGCTCGATGGCGGTGCCCTCACGCATGATCAAGCGGCTCATCTCATCCGAGATCGGCATGACTTCATAGATGCCGACGCGCCCCTTGTAACCCAGCGTGCACTGACTGCAACCGACAGGACGGAATATGGTCGCCGCCTCGAGTTCTGCTGCGCTGAAGCCATTGTCTTCACTGAAGCCCATCGAGGCCATCGCCTCAGGTGGAATCTCCGCTGGCTGGCGGCAGTGGGTACACAGGCGGCGAGCAAGGCGCTGAGCGATGATCAACGAGACAGAACTCGCGATGTTGAAGGGGGCAATCCCCATGTTGCTCAGGCGTGTCAGTGTCTCGGGCGCTGAATTGGTGTGCAAGGTAGAAAGTACCAGGTGACCGGTCTGTGCCGCCTTGACGGCGATCTCGGCGGTTTCCTTGTCACGAATTTCCCCCACCATCACCACATCGGGATCCTGGCGCAGGAAGGCGCGCAAGGCCGAGGCGAAGTCCAGGCCGATCTTGGGCAGCACGTTGACCTGGTTGACGCCTTCTACCTTGAGCTCGACCGGGTCTTCCGCCGTCGAGATATTGCGCTCCGGTGTATTGAGGATATTCAGGCCGGTGTAGAGCGTCACGGTCTTGCCGCTACCGGTCGGGCCTGTGACCAGAATCATGCCCTGTGGCTGATCCAGCGTTTTCTCGAACATGGCGCGCTGTTCAGGTTCGAAGCCCAGCGCCTCGATGCCCATCTTGGCCGAACTGGGGTCGAGGATACGCAGCACCAGCTTCTCGCCATACACGGTGGGCAGTGTATTGACGCGAAAGTCGATGGAGCGGGACTTGGACAGGCGCAGTTTGATCGCGCCATCCTGTGGCAATCGACGCTCGGAAATATCCATGCGCGACATGACTTTCAGGCGCGCCGAGATACGGTTGCGCATATTGAAGGGCGGACGGGTATTCTCGATCAACATGCCATCGATACGAAAACGAATGCGATAGGTGGATTCGTAGGGCTCGAAGTGGATATCCGAGGCGCCACGCTTGATGGCATCCAGCAGCACCTTGTGAACGAAGCGCACCACTGGTGCATCGTCACTGCTGGCCGTGATCGCCATGTCATGGTTGTTATCTTCTTCGCCCTCGAAATCCAGCCCATCGAGTGCTTCGCCATCTTCGCTCAGCATGTCCATGGCACTTTCTTCGCCGGCTTCCAGGTACTGTTCCAGAGCCGGCGTCAGCTGGTCGGCAGCGACCAGAACACTCTCGATCGACAAGCCGGTGGCAAACTGCAGCTCATCAAGATGCGTGAGCGTCGATGGGGAGGGCACGCCAACTGTCAAGCGATGTTCACGGCGATAGAGAGGCAATACCCCCAGCTTGCGCAGGACTTTTTCGGGCAGCTCATCAATGGAAGGCAGTGAGTCGACACGAAGGGCATCGAGATCCACATACGGCAGGCCATATTCCCAGGCGGCTGCCAATGTCGCCTCACGCGCCGGTACCAGGCCATGCGCGATAATGTGCAGCAACAGGCTTTCCCCGGCCTCATTGGCTTCCTGTTCAGCCAGCTGTGCTGCCTGTGGTTCGAGCAGGCCAGAGTCGACCAGTCGGGCGGCAAATCCTTTTAGCGGGTGTTCTGACTGGGGCATGACACTCTTCCTGTTGCAGTTGCCGATGGGGCTACTTTGACTGCTTGAAACGTGAAGCAGGCACTGATGCGCTGTGCGCGAAATCTGGTGCGGCAAGCCATCGTATTACAAACATCGTCTTGCAGAAGAGTGTAGCTGGATTGCCCAGCGCTAGGAATGGCGCATTCGTGACATGAGAAGGGGGTAGAGTTTGTGGAGGGAGCTGGCCAAACACTGTTGGGACGGAAGTAACGTTGAAGAGAGTCTGAATCTCGATCAAAAAGTTTTTGTGTTCGTTGCTTGCAATGTCACCGAGTGTAATCTATTGTAACAAACAAGCAGCCGTCAGCGCCGCCAAGCAAGCGTCTTGCGACATGGCAATGGCACCTGAATTGTGGCTGTGGTATCACTCGTCCCGTCCGGTCGACACCCCGTGATATCAAGATGTTATGCTAGTGAAGATGCTGTTGGGAATATTAGAATCAATCGCCCACACTGACATTCTTCTGTAACATCCTGCTGGTCAGGGAAGGTAACCGGGGTTTCAGGACGTACGACCTGATCTCACTAAGCAAATGCAAGGGAGTCACACCATGACACGCAAGCAACAAGCTGGTTTTACACTGATCGAGCTGATGATCGTTGTGGCGATTATCGGTATCTTGGCAGCCATCGCGATTCCGCGTTATCAAGATTACACCGCTCGAGCACGTGTTACTGAGGGCTTAAATTTGGCAGCAGCTGCTAAAACCACAGTTTCTGAGAATGCATATAATGGCGTTACAGCTTTGGGTAGCGGGTATACTACTCCTAGCGGCACGCTGAAAAACGTCTCGGGTCTTGTGATTGATGGTACAACCGGACAAATCACAATATCTTATAATTCTAATGTGTCAGCGTCGGGTTCTAATACTCTTGTGCTTGTTCCTTCGTCTAATGGTGCAGTTCTTGCTGGTGGTACCGTACCTACTGATGCTATTCGTTGGGAATGTTATGCTGCTGGTAAGGGGGCAAGTCCTGTAGCTCCCACTACAGCTCCTACTTTGCCGGCTAACTTGGCTCCGGCTGAATGTCGTTAAAAATAAAAAACCGCCCTTCGGGGCGGTTTTTTATTGAACTCAATAAAGCGCTTCTTCTTCCTCTACCACATCCTTCAGCAGCTCCAGGAACAGCTTGTCCGCATCGGAGTGCTCTGCGGGATCTTCCGGGATATGGATGCTGGTAGTGTCAGAAATCTCGTTGGCGATGATAGCCAGCACCGCTTGCTCATTCTTTCCTTGCTCTGCCCCTTCCTTGAGGCGCGCTCGCGCCACGACCAGTGATTGCTCGAGAATCTTCGGGTCTTGCAGCAGCTTGCGGATGAAGCCTTTCAGCTCACTGATGATGCGTGTCTTGTGCATTTCGCCGGATGCGTTGCTCATGGCGTGCTCCTTGTCTGGTGGATGTCTGTCTTTGAGTTCAACGTGAATTCTGGTCTAGATGACGATGCCTGGAACGCTTTTGAGCGCTTTTGAACGGTGAGGGGCCAGCCCAAGCCTGCCTCTGAAGTTCAGGGTGCCATGCCTGCCTTTGCCTGCAGTGTAACCCACACGTCAGCGCTGGTGGATATGTGACATCACACCGATCTCCAGCTTGCCAAACCACTCAAGGCCCGCAGCATGGCGTTCCATCTCGGCGATTGATGCGTTGCGTGAGTCAGCGTCGTGGTTACATTGCAGAGCCGTTTCTGAGGCGGCTTGCGTAGCACTACCCGGCAGCTCCAGCAGGATATCCACATGTGGGGCTGACGAGTCGGTGCCAGCAGATGTAGCGGCATGGTTGACGTAATGCAGGGTGAGGCCGCTGCGCGCCTGCCAGAGAGGCGACTGCTGCCAGCATTCATCGAGTGTGGCGATGATGTCGCTACGCAGGGGTAGGGGCTGCTGCCGCGTAGGCTGCGCTGGGCTAGCCTGACCGAGATGCGAGTCGTCTTCGGGGTCGATGTGATAGAGCACATCACTGAGCTGGGGGAATTCGGCCTTGAGGCGAGCCACTGCGTGGTGGCCGATGGCATGGCCTTCCGAGACGCTGATGCGTGGCGCGACCAGCAGGTGGACTTCCAGCACGATACGGCCGGCCAGAGTACGGCTGCGCAGGTCATGTGCGCCACGCACCTCCGGCAGTGACAGCAAGCACTCACGCATGGCGTGCTGCTGTTCGCGTGGCAAGGCGGTGTCGATCAATTCGCGTGAGGCCTCCCAGGCCAAGGAGGCGCCGATCTTGCCCACCATCACGCCAACGACGACCGCCGCGATGCCATCCAGCCAGCTGGCTCCCAGCTGGGTACCGATCAGGCCTATCAGCACCGCCACGGTGGAGAGCGCATCGCTGCGCGAGTGCCAGGCATTGGCCTCCAGCAGCTTGGATTTCTGCTTGCGCGCGATCTTGAGCGTGGCGCGAAAGATACCTTCCTTGCCGAGCAGAGAGATGATCGCGATGCCGATGCCCAGCGCGCCGGGTAACGGAATGGTCAGTGAGCCGAACATCAGCTCCCAGCTGCGCAATATGCCTTCCCAGCCAATGGCGCCCGCCACGGCCAATAGCAGACTGCCGAGTACCAGAGTGCCGAGCGTCTCGATGCGCTCATGCCCCCACGGATGTGAGCGATCCGGCGCCTGGCGGCCGTAGTGAGTCGCCACCAACACGAAGGCGTCTGTCACCAGGTCTGACAGGGAATGGATGCCATCGGCGATCAGTGCCTGCGAGCCGACCAGCTTGCCGATGACAAGCTTCGCGACACCCAGCACGCCATCCAGCGCCGCGCCGATCAAGGTGATGCGCTGTGCTTCACGCTTGGCGCTTGCCGTGTTGGCAGCATCTGCGGGTGACGATTGAGGCATGGGAAGGCTCGCTCAAAGGGGAGTCGGGGGCGTCATGAAGTCAGCGCCTACTCCTGCGCAGGGCAGGAGTCAGCGCACGCAGCTGTCTTCAGAGATCTCGCCGCTGGGGCGCAGGCGCCGCGCGAGGCTGTCAACGCCGATATTGAGTATGGCGGTGAGCACCAGCAAGGCAAATGCCTGATCAAACATCAGGTATTCGAAGCTCGAGTCGATATGGAAGCCCAGCGTCACCACCCCCAGCATGCCGAGAATGGCCGTCTCGCGAATGATGGTCTCGGCGCGGTAGAGCAGCAGCGCGAACATGCCGGGAGCGACACGCGGGTTGAGCTCATAGAGCCAGCATTCGAACTTGCCCTGCGGGCGGCTGGGCGGCAGCTGTATCTGGTTGGCATGGCGAGCACACAGAAAGGCGATGATCGCGCCGTTGTGCAGCGCCAACGCCAGCCAGGCGGGCAGCAGTGAGGGCCCCAGCAGCAGCAACAGGATGAAGGCCAGAATCAGCTCCGGCGTGGTGCGTAGGAAGATCAGCAGGCCGTTGGTCGAGTGTTGCGAGAGACGATTGCCCACGTGGCGGCTGGCCAGCGGCCATAGCAGCATGGCGATCAGCAGACTACCAGCGGTGCCCAGCAGGCCGAGCAGCAAGGTATTGCCGATGGCGGGCAGCAGATCGGGCAGGTGGCTTGCCCACTGCAGCAGGCCTGTCGCGAGCTCACCCGAGACCAGCGATTCGAATGATGCATTGACCAGCGGCGCCGGCCAGATGTCATGGCTGATGAAGCGCCACAGCAGGGTCGGGCTGACATCGGGCCATGGCCCCAGCCACCAGAGGCTGGCGATGGCCAGTACCGGCAATACCCGACGGTGCCCCCACCATGGGAGCGTGGCGATCAGCAGATAGAAGATCCACAGCAGAGCGCCCGCCTCGGCGTAACGACCCTCGCGAAAGGCGCTTTCCAGATAGAAGCCCAGCGTGGGCAAGCCGACGAAACCGAGCAGGACACTGGCGCGCAGTCCGCATTCGAAGCGATAGCGGGTGTAGCTGGCCATGCGCCGCCACGCCATCGGCAGTTCTGCATACACAAAGCGCATCGCGCGCGAGCTGGCATAGGGCAATGCCTTGAGCGGCGCCTGCGGCAGTTGTTCGAGAATCTCGGCATAGACCTTGGCGAAGGTCGCGGCATAGGGAATCGTGATCGCGGCCAGCGCCGTGGCGGCCGATAGCCCGAACACCTGTAGCAGCAGCAGGGCCCAGAACAGCTCATGCACTGCACGCAGCCCGGCACAGATGCCCCGCAGCAGGCGCGAGCGAGAGTAGACCAATGCCAGTGGCAGCCCGATCAGCGCGCCCAGCAGAGTGCCCCATAGCGCGAAGGCGATGGTCAGGATCAGGGCGTGCAGCGGGGATTCCAGCGCGCCGGGAGCCGGCGACGCCAGACCCGCCAGCATGCGGCCCAGTTCCTGCCAGGGATCGCGCGAGGTAACGGAGAGATCGGCGAAGGGCACCAATACCAGCATGGCGATGACCAGACCACCACCGAGGCGCATCAGGCGCGCACCGTCACTGCGTGCCTGCCACCAGCGAGGGGGATGGCGCAGCTCTGCCGTCATGGTGGAGGGGTCAGCTGACATCGGATGACTCGCGGGTCGCCGCAGCGGGGTACAGAAAATCCAGGTCGCCAGGCGTCAGTCCGTCGGTCGCGACATCCAGCAGCACGCGCCCCTGGCCGTCAGCCTGCTTGCCAAGCCCGATTACGCGCGTGAAGTGAGTGAGTGCCAACTCACGCTGATGAAGCGCTACCACGCTGGTGGCGTGGCGGGCGTGAATCAGCTGGATCAACTGGCTGGCCTGATGTGGGTCCACACTTGCGACGGGCTCGTCACCGAGGAACAGATCATGGCCCTGATAGAGCGCGCGTGCGATGGCGACACGCTGGCGCTGACCGCCGGAAAGCGCCTCGACGGAGCGCTCCATCAGGCCGGCGATACCCAGCGGTTCGCACAGCGTGGCGACCGCCTGCCAATGAGCCGGTTTCGGGCGCAGCAGATTGAGCAGGTTGGTCAGCCGTGAGTGCTGGTCCAACCGGCCCATGAAGATGTTGTGGTAGACCGACAATTGCGGCACCAGCCCCTGGCGTTGAGGGCACCAGGCGGCGGCTACGTCGCGCTGTTGCAGCGCGGCGCGCAGGGCTTCCAGCAGCGTGGACTTGCCTGCGCCACTGGCGCCGAGCAGGGCGATACGCTCGCCCGGCAGGAGGCGAATATCCAGATCACGCAAGACCACCTCGGCGCCATGGCCGAGGTGGTCTTGCGAAAGGTGCAGCAGTGGAGAAGGTGTTTCCTGGGTCATGAGCTCAGCGCAGCAGACCGAGCTGTTCACCGACGGTCTTGATCGGCGCGTAGTCATCGTTGCTGGCCGGAATGAAGCCGGAGCGCGGGAAGCTCTCGAGCAGGTCCGGGTCCTTCATGTCCAGCAGGGCCGTGGTGACATGGGCAGTGAAGTCCGCGCCGAAGTGGCTGTCGGCATCGCCACGAATGGTCCACTGATAATCCGGGTAGGCCGGCGTCTGCCACAGCACCTGCACCTTGCTCGGGTCGACCTTGCCATCCTTGACGGCCGCTTCCCACACCGCGAAGTTGACCGCGCCCACGTCATAGGTGCCGGCGGCGACCAGTGCGATGGTGCGTGAGTGGTCGCCGGAGAAACCGACGCGGCTGAACAGGGCGTCCGGCGCCTGCTGGAACTGCTCGCGCAGATAGTATTCCGGCATCAGGCGGCCCGAAGTGGAGGTCTTGGCGCCGAAGGTGAAGGAGTGGCCTTCGACGGAGTCGGGCAAGGCGTCCAGCGGCTCGGCGGCATCGCCGGCCAGCTTGAGGTCGCGACGCGCGATGAAGTAGCTGCGGAAGGCAGCGTCTTCCACGCCCTGGGCGATGGCGACGGAGCCCGGCACCATCTGACGCGCCTGAACACCAGTCAGGCCGCCGAACCAGGCCATCTGGATCTGATCATTGCGGAAGGCGCTTACGGCGGCGCTGTAGGATTTGACCGGCACATACTCGACATCGACGCCCAGCTTCTCTTCCAGATAGTCGGCGACCTTGTCGAAACGCTCGACCAGGCGTGACTCGTCTTCATCTGGAATCGCCGTGAACTTGAAGGTGTCGGCCTGAGCCAGACTCATGGTCACGGGAAGGGCGGAAATCAGGGTCAGAGCAGCAGTGGCCAGCCAGCGCATGGGAAGCATCCTCAGCATTCACGACATGAGACATCATGCGGCGAGCACCGCATGTCAGGGGGTATGGCGCGTATTGTTGTGTCTTGATCACGCGGGTGCAAGCCCCGCGCCATGCCTGAAGGATCGCTCAAGTGACGCTGAAGAGTCAGTAGCGCGTTGAATGGCTGCGCAGAAAGAGCTCATTTGCCGTAGCTGGGGCTGATGACTTGGTGACGAGTGCTCAAGATTCCGGTGGGAAACGGGTGTCCTTCAAGCTGTCCTTGATCTTCTTGAGGTGCTGCTGGAAGTCTTCTCCACGGCGCAGCGTCACGCCGGTGGCCAGCACGTCGATCAGGGCCAGGTGGATCATGCGTGAGGTCATCGGCATATAGATATCGGTGTCTTCCGGCGCCATGACTTCCAGCACTTCGGTGCACTCGCGCGCCAGCGGAGAGTCCGGTGCGGTGATGCCCAGTACCGCGGCGCCATTGCTGCGTGCGAGCTTGGCGATATCGACCAGCTCGCGGGTGCGCCCGGTGTAGGAGATGATCACGATCACGTCGCCGGTATGGCAGGCGGCGGCCACCATGCGCTGCATGAGCACATCTTCATAGGCCATGACCGGCAGGTTGAAGCGGAAGAACTTGTGCTGAGCATCAGCCGCGACCGGGCCTGAGGCGCCAAGGCCGAAGAAGCAGATCTGCTTGGCCTGGCTCAGGTAATCGACGGCGCGCTCGATGCGTCTGGGGTCCAGTGCGCGGCGGGCATCGTCGAGCGCGGCCACGGTGGCACCGAGAATCTTGTCGCCATAGGCGGCGGCATCATCGTTCTGATCGACACTGCGTGACACATAGGGCGTGCCACCGGCCAGGCTCTGGGCCAGCTTGATCTTGAAGTCGGGGAAGCCCTTGGCATCGAAGTTGCGACAGAAGCGGTTGACGGTCGGCTCACTGACCAGTGAGGCCTGAGCGAGCGCCGCGATGCTCATGCCGGTGGCCGCAGCCGGGTCCGCCAGAATGACGTCGGCGACCTTGCGCTCGGAGCGATTGAGCTCGTCGAGACGTTCACGGATGCGATTGATGAGGTCGTGTACTGCCATTCGCCTGTTACCCTGCCATTGTGTAGTGAAATAACTACGTAATCTGGGCATCCTAGCCTCACTCGTCTGGTAGGCCAAGCATCTCTTTGGGTCACTTGCTGATCCAGGGGCGCGAAGGACGAGGTGAAAGCGAAAGCGCCGCTGACTACCACTTTTAGGTAAGTTTACCTATTTGTGGGGCGAATTGTCTTGAGTGACAGCGGCGTTATCGCTACATTTGTTGTTAATATAACCAGCCATGTATCGCCAACGCCTTCCCGGTGCCGTGTGTCATTCGAGCCTCTCCTCGCCGCGCCAGCCTGCGCAGCCTTCCAGGAAGCGGGTTCGAAGTCGCCCACCTTGTCGGTCATTTCGGCATACAGGGCAGTTTCGACGGGAGAAATCGGCGGCATGAGTTCCGACATCATTCCGGGCGTGGATATTGCCCTGTTCGGCGCCTTGGGCGACCTCGCCAAGCGCAAGCTATATCCAGCCCTCTATCACCTCGACCGTGACGGTCTGCTCGAGAAGGCAACCCGCCTGATCGGTCTGGCGCGTCAGGATGTCAGCCTCGAATCCTTCAAGGACACCGTGCAGGCGGCGCTCAAGGAGCGCGTCAAGCCGGAACACCTAGAGAAGGAATGCATCGAGCGCTTCCTCTCTCGCATCAGCTATGCGGCGCTGGACTTCAGTACCGTGGAAGGCTATTCCGCAATTGCCGACTGGCGTGTGGATGCCAAGGGCAAGCCGTCGCCGCGCCCGCTGATGATCTATCTTTCCGTACCGTCGCGTATCTACGGCGACATCAGCAGCAATCTGCAGGCGGCGGGCTGTCTCGACGAGCACTCGCGTGTCGTGGTCGAGAAGCCGATCGGTTCTGATCTGGAGAGCTCGCGCGTCGTCAACGACGCGATCGGCGCCGTCTTCCACGAATCCCAGATCTACCGTATCGATCACTATCTGGGCAAGGAAACCGTCCAGAACCTGATCGCGCTGCGTTTCGCCAATCCGATGTTCGGCAATCAGTGGAATCAGAACCAGATTTCCCACGTCGAGATCACCGTGGCGGAGAAGGTCGGCATCGAAGGGCGCTGGGGCTATTTCGATCAGGCCGGTCAGCTGCGTGACATGGTGCAGAACCACCTGCTGCAGCTGCTGTGTCTGATCGCGATGGACCCGCCGTCCAACCTGGACGCGGACGCCATTCGTGACGAGAAGGTCAAGGTGCTCAAGGCGTTGCGCCCGATCACCGGCGAGCGTCTCAACACGGATCTGGTGCGTGGTCAGTACATCGCGGGTGCCGTCGACGGTCAGCACGTGCCGGGCTATCTCGAGGAAGAGGGTGCCAACACCGAATCCCAGACCGAGACCTTCGTGGCCTTCAAGACCGAAGTCTCCAACTGGCGCTGGGCCGGTGTGCCGTTCTACCTGCGGACCGGCAAGCGCATGCCGGAGAAGCTGTCACAGATCGTGATCCACTTCCGTCAGCAGCCGCACTACATCTTCGATCCGGACCAGCGCTCGCTGGCGGCCAACAAGCTGATCATTCGTCTTCAGCCGTCCGAAGGCATCTCCCTGCAGGTGCTGACCAAGGACTCCGGCCTCGACAAGGGCATGCGTCTGCGTCCGGGCCCGCTGGATCTCGACTTCAACAGCGCCTTCCCCAAGCGCCGTATTCCGGAAGCTTACGAACGTCTGCTGCTGGAGGTCATCAAGGGCCAGCAGTATCTGTTCGTGCGTCGTGACGAGATCGAACACGCCTGGCGCTGGGTCGATACCCTCATCGATGGCTGGGAATCCCGCGCCGCCACGCCGCGCCGTTACCCGGCCGGCTCCTGGGGGCCCGTCTCCTCGATCGCGATGATCACGCGCGATGGTCGTAGCTGGTATGAGGAGTATTGAGATGAGCGCCACCGTGACTGAGCAGGACCCGCGCGTACAGACCGCACACTCTCTCGCCGAGTATCTGGCCGCTGCCTTGCGTGCTGATCTCGACGTTGATCCGTCAGCGCGTGCGCTGCTGGTGGTTTCCGGCGGCTCCACGCCCAAGCCGCTGTTTGCCGCGCTGCGCGACAAGCCGCTGGATTGGTCGCGGGTCGATATCACCCTCGCCGATGAGCGTTGGGTGAGCGAAGACGCCGATGACAGCAATGCACGCTTCGTGCGTGAGCACCTGCTGAGCGGCGCGGCCAGTGCCGCCACCTTTCATCCGCTGACCAACGCCGAGGCAGAGCCGGAGGACGGTTGCGCAGAAGTGAGCGTTCGCATCGCGGCGCTCCCCTGGCCGGCCTCCGCGCTGATTCTCGGCATGGGCGGCGATGGCCATACGGCCTCGCTGTTCCCGGATGGTGACCGTCTGCAGGAAGCGCTGACCAGTGCGGATTGCTGTGTGCCGATGCGTGCACCCAGCGTGCCGCAGGCGCGTATCACGCTGTCTCTCGAGCGTCTGCGCCAGACGCGTCGTACCGTGCTTCACCTCACGGGGACCGACAAGCAGGCCGTGCTGTCGCGCGCGCTGAGCGATGTCGAGGCGGTCAGTGAACTGCCGATTCGTGCCTTTCTGTCCGCGCCGCTGGCGCTTTACTGGGCCCCCTGATCACATCGGCCGCGGCCAGCCACAAGGGAGGCTGGCCGCGGCACAAGGAGAACGCCATGAGCTTTGAAAAACAGCTTCCGTCGACTCGTACCACCGAGATCGACAGCATCTGCCAGAAAGCCTCCGTGCTGCCGGTGATCGCCGTCGAGCGCATCGAGGACGCCGTACCGCTGGGCAAGGCCCTCTACGAAGGTGGCCTGACCGTACTGGAAGTCACGCTGCGTACCGACTGCGCGCTGGAAGCCATCCGCCTGATGCGTGAAGCGCTGCCCAACGCCAGCATCGGTGCCGGCACCGTGCTGACGCCGGAACAGTATCGCCAGGTGGAAGAGCTGGGCGTCGACTTCATCGTCACGCCGGGCACCACCGAAGCGCTGTACCAGTACGGCGTGACCAGCAGCGTACCGATGCTGCCGGGTGTCGCGACCGTCTCGGAGCTGATGACGGGCTGGCAGTACGGTTACCGTCGCTTCAAGTTCTTCCCGGCGGAAGCCGCGGGCGGCGTCAATGCGATCAAGTCCTTCGGTGGCCCGATCAGCGAAGCTCGCTTCTGCCCGACTGGCGGCATTTCCCTGAGCAACGCCGCTGACTACCTCGCGCTCAAGAACGTGATGTGTGTCGGTGGTAGCTGGGTCGCGCCGCAGAAACTGATCGATGCGGGTGACTGGGATGGTATCCGCGAGCTGGCGCGTGAAGCCTCAGAGCGTTTCCACCGCTGAAGCCTGATATCTGGATGAGTGCTGGCCACTGATCCAGCGGTTGCCTGCCAACGTCATGCACGCCGTCGTGCTTGAGGCTGACAGGCTGCCAGTACTGCTCTCTCTCGACAGCTTGGCTGTTGCTTGTGACCCGTCTCTCGCGAGGCGGGTCTTTTTTATGCGCGTCATCTGGGGAGAGAGGCGAGGCTAACTTGTCTGGCTGGAGTCGCTGGGCTGGTTGTGATGTCGGTCTCAGCGCTGCGGCGTGCTCAGCTGGCGGTAGAGGTCATCCAGCAAGGGCAGGGCCAGCCCATGTCGGGCGGCAGTGCGGCGCAATGGGCCAAGGATCGCCTCGACCTCGGTAGGGCGACCGGCGAGCACATCCTGCAGCATCGAGGCGCGATTGTTGGCGGTCGCACGGATGACCTGCTCGACCAGCGCCTGCCAGCCTTCCCTTGGGGCAGAGATGCCTTCGCTATCCAGTACCGTGCTGATCTCCTCGACCGCCTGGCGAACCATCGGGGCAAATGGCCGGTCACGCAGCTGGCCGTTGCGAATGCGATAGCGTGCCACCAGGGGATTGATCGCCGCATTGATCGCCAGCTTGTGCCACAGGCGAGTCTGGATGTCTGGCGTCTGCTCGCACGCAAACCCTGCAGCCTTGAGCCAGTCACCTTGCATGAGAGCGGCCTGATTGGACTGGCTGTCGTGATCGCCGTCACCGCCACTCTGCCATGCGCCCAGCCAGGTGTGGCCGCGCCCGGCGTGTTGCACGCCAAGGTGCTGGAGTTCATCCGCTGTCGAGTCAGTGTCAGGCGTCGCGCTTGCGCCAGGCTCGGTTGGCAGCCAGGCGCCTTCGGTGGTGCTGGCGCATAGCAGGTTGGCGTGGCGTTCGGCCAGCCACGGCTGAGCGCTCAGGCCATTCTGCCAGCAGGTCACGGGAGTCCCGGGCGTGGTATGTGGTGCCAGTTGCTGCCAGACGGCGGGTACGCCGTGTGCCTTGGTCGTCAGCCAGATGGCGGAAGGCTTTCTAGATGATGAGCCTTGTAGTGTGTCAATTGTTGAATAATTTATCTTTTCGCTAACAATGAGCGATTCCGGCGTGGTCATGTCGAGCATGACATCTTGCTCCACCATTGCCTGACGCCCCAGCAGCAAGACACGCGGTAGCGCGGATGCTCCCTGCTCACGAAGCTCTCGCTGGCGCGCTGCCATCAGCGATGCCGCCAACAGGCGCCCGATGGCGCCCGGGCCGATGATCCACAGCCAGTTATCTTCCGGATCAGTCATTGAGTGCATATTCGTCATCTTGTCATGGAGTGCAGAGCAGTGCGTGAGCGCAAGAGGAGGCCGGTTGTACTTCACCTGACCTGCTGTCAGCTATCGGTCTTGCGCCGTGACGTAGTCGCTCGCTTGCGGGGACTTCTGGAAGAGGCACTTTTACGAGAAGCGCCGTCAGTAGTGCTGCCAGAAGCGGTCTTGCCAGAAGAGCTGCCAGAGGCGCGCTTCTTGTAGGAAGTGGCCTTGCGACGCGAACCGCCCTTGCCACCGCCCTTGCGTGGCGCGGGTGTCGCACCGCCGACGCTGGCCAGTGCCGTGCTCAAGCGGCTGGCGGAGCTATCGGCGAGCAGCGCCCGCAGATCCACGATCAGCTCGCTCAAGAAGGGCGCCGCCGGGTCGCCTTGCTCGTGGATCAAGCTCAGGCGTTGCTCCCACTGTGCGGTGCGCTCCGGGCGCGATACGGCAGGCGGCAGCGCATGAATCAGCGCGCGGCCGATACGCGTGGAGCGCATCGCCTGGCCTTCGCGCACCAGATAGCCGCGATTGATCAGTGTCTCGAGCATGCCGGCGCGTGTCGCCTCGGTGCCCAGGCCATCTACATCGCGCAGCGTGCGCCGCACCGCTTCATCCTCGACGTAGCGTGCGATGTTCATCATCGCCTGGATCAGGCTGGCGTCGTTGAAGGGTTCCGGCGGGCGGGTCTCTTTCTCCTCGATACCACAGTCGAGCACGCAGGCCGGTTCGCTTTCCGTCAGGGCGGGCAGCGGCGGCGGGGTCTTGTCATCGGCGGCTGCGTTCTTGTCAGAGGCCTTCTTGTCAGCCACATCTTTGTCAGCTGCCTCGCTGGCCTCCACAGTGCGCTGGAACAGCACCTTCCAGCCCTCGTCGATGACGCTGCGGCCACTGGCGCGGAAGGGCTCCTTGGCGAAGCGCAGCTCGACCTTGACCTCGCGATAGCGATAGGCCGGGTAGAACTGTGCCAGCACGTTGCGCGTGATCATGCGGTAGAGATTGGCTTCATCGCGCGACAGTCGCGCATAGTCCGGCTCGCGTCCGGTCGGCGCCAAGGCGTGGTGCGCGCTGACCTTGCTGTCATTGAAGGCGCGCGAGCGCAGGCTGAAATCGGCGCCGCCACTGAAGCGTTCAAGCTCGCGGTCACCCGCGCAGGCGCTGATCATCAGATTGGCCATGCCGGCGTGATGTTCGCGCGGCAGGTAGCGGCAGTCGGAGCGCGGATAGGTGATCAGCTGATGACGCTCGTAAAGCGCCTGACAGGTATCGAGGACCTTCTGGGCGGGCAGGCGAAAACGGCGCGCAGCATCGACCTGCAGCGCCGAGAGCGAATAGGGCAGCGGCGCGGGCTGTGACTTGTCGCTGGCCTCGACACTTTCGACATGGCCATCGCCGAGGGTGGTCAAGGTCGCGAGATGGCGGGCGAGGCGCTCGGCGGGACGGCTATCCAGCAGGCGACCCTTGTCATCCAGTGGCAGCGGGGTGCCCTTGTCCGCCAGGCGTTGCAGCCAGGGCGAGCTGGGCGCATGCCACCAGGCCTTGAAGCTGCCCGCCGCCACGCCAGCCTCTATCCACAGCGGGAAGAAGGCGCGAGGCTCGAAGGCCTCGATTTCCTCGTCACGGCGCACGACCAGCCCCAGCAGCGGTGTCTGCACACGCCCCACCGACAATACGCCGTCGTGGCCGGCCTGGCGCCCGGTCAATGTCCAGGCGCGGGTCAGATTCATGCCATACAGCCAGTCGGCGCGCTGGCGCGCCAGCGCGGCTTCATAGAGCGGCTGCCAGCGCTGATTGTCGTCCAGCTTGTTGAGGGCACGGCTGACGGCAGGGCGGTTCATGTCACTGATCAGCAGGCGTTTGACCGGCCCGCGCCAGCGCATGTGCTCCAACACTTCCTGCACCAGCAACTGGCCTTCACGGTCGGGGTCGCCGGCATGCACGACCTCATCGGCCAGCTTGAGCTGCTCGCGGATGGTCTTGAGCTGACCGCGCGCCTGGCTGCGTGGCTTGAGCTTCCATTGCTCGGGGATGATCGGCAGGTGGTCCAGCGACCAGCGCTTGAAGCGCTCGTCGTAGTCATCCGGCGGGGCCTGCTCCAGCAGGTGGCCGATGCACCAGGTGACACGGGTGTCACCGGCATCGATATAGCCGTCGCGCTTGCTTGAGCGTCCGGGCAGCGCCTCGGCAATGGCGCGGGCGAGGCTGGGCTTTTCGGCGATGATCAGGCGCATCGGGCATCCTGCGGTCAAAGGCTGTCGATATGATGATCCATACAGTATGCCGTTGGCCCGAGGCGGGGATCAATCGTCGTCGAGCGCGCGACGCGCCTGGACGAGGGCGCGATACCAGTCGCGGTTGGCGGTCTGGATCAGCGGGGGGCGATTGGAGAGATAGCTGACCGGGTGGTGGTCCGCGGGCTGATAGTTGCTGAGCATGTTGAGCGTCGCTTCACGGGCGCCGAAGGTATCGCGCAGGAACTCGATGGCCAGCGGCTCCAGCTCGACGCGGTAGTGGCGCACCAGCGCGATGGCCAGTGATTCGGCGGTGCGTGACAGGTCATCGTCGATCTCGCGCACCATGGCGCTGCCCAGGGCCGCCTTGGCCGCCGCGGATTGATTGGGCTCCAGCTGGCCGAAATAGGCGGCGTTGGAGCCATTGATGGCGCGCTGCACGGCCGGGCGTGACAGGTGTATGTGGGGCTCCAGCGCGAGGGCGATCTCGACCGCCATCGCCTTGGCCTTGTCGACACCGACGCGCAGCACCGTCTCGCGCGCCTGGTAGGCGATCTCGCTGTCGACGCGCTTGATGCGGCTCTCGTTCAAGTGATCGGCCAGATGCTTGCAGACCTCCGCCTTGGCTTCATCGTCCAGCGCGATGGTCTTTTCCTGGATGCGCAGACCACGACGGCCCGGACCGACCCGCAGGCGGGTGGCGTCATCGGACATCTGCGAGGCGATGTTTTCCCAGCGCTTGGACATCTTGAGGAAGACGGCGTGGCTGCGCCCGACCTGCTCGTAGGCATTGGTCACCGTCTTGTAGAGGCGGATGGCGTTGGTGAGGATGTCGGCGCGCGAGCGCAGCGCGGCGCGATGTTCACGATCGCCTTCATTGACCGCGATCGCCAGATGCGTCACCTGCTCGGCAAGGGCGTCCATCGCCTGGGTGGAGCGCTCCAGCAGTACCTCGGCACGCAGGCCGGAGGCGGCATCCTCCACCAGGGTGCCGGACTGCTCGGCCAGATAGACCGTCAGCGCCTTGAGGCGTGACAGGCCGGTGGCCTGACGAATGCGATAACGCGAGCGGGCATGCTCGAGGTTGTCCAGTGCGCGCGCCAGCTTCCAGCGGCCACGGTATTCGAAGGTCAGCAGCGGAATCTTGCGCCCGCTGATCAGCTCGAAGGCCAGAATCAGCATCTCCTCCACGTCCTGCAGGGTCATCAGCAGGTCGTTGTCCTGCTCGATGGCCGCCAGCACACGCTCGATGAAGTTCTCGTCACGCGGCACGCCGCTGTGCAGATCCGGTGCGCGCCCTTCGAAGCGCTCACGCAGCAGGCCAATGGCCTCGGGGGCCAGCTCGGCCAGCTCATTGAACTGGGGCTCGAGCCATTCGCGGTTGAGGCTGTTCATGTCGCGGATACGCGCATGCAGGCCCACGCGACGGTAGACGTCGATCTGGCTGATGATGCGCGCGGCATCACGGTCATCGAGCAGCTCCAGCGCCGCCAGCTCGACCCCCTCCGGCGCCAGGTCCTGCTTGCGCAGCAGCATGGCCGCCGCTTCACGCCGGCGGGCATCGCCTTCCAGGCTCTCGACGATCAGGTTGCGCGTGGCGAGGATCAGCTCCGGCACGGTGTCGATGACGCGTTCGATCTTGGCTTCCGTGCGGTCATAGCGCCGTGAGCTGGTCAGGTTGTGGGCGATATTGGCCACGATACCCGCGACACCGGTGATGACGGTGTAGGAGATGAAGAAGATGTAGTTCTCGAAGGTCGGTTCCTTGCCGTAACCGAGCAGATAGCCGCCCCAGGCGCCGATCAGCGTCACCGGGCCTGCGGTCCACAGGATCTGCATCAGACTCACCGACCAGGGCACACGCTCCACGGCCTGGGTAATGCGGCGAATCTCGTCGCGGCCCTCACGCTCCAGACGCACCTGGGGCGCGTCGTTGGCAGTGTTGGCTCGGGGACGAAAGGGGCTCGGCAACAGCAAGGCAGGCTTCCTTGATTGAACGGGGTGGGGCTTCTGGCACGACATGGGCTGCCGAGAGGTTCGTGAGCACTAGCCTCGAGCGCAGCGCGGGGCAAAGGGTGTCGTCAACAGTAGCATTGGGCAGCCTTTTGGCTCCAGTGAGCAAGGGCCGCAAGCGGGTCGAGCGTGGTAGAATTTCGCCCGCCACTGACTGGCCAGCGGGTCTCGCCAGGTCGTCAGGCTCACGCTAGGACATCAAAAAGCTCTGGAGGTTGTGTGGAACGAGACTTGGAAGCAGGAAAGGGTGCAGGTGACGGGGCTGAAGTCGTGTTGCTGGACGGCGGCATGGGCCAGGAACTGGTGCGTCGTAGCGGTCGTGAGCCGACGCCACTGTGGTCGTCTCAGGTGATGCTGGACCAGCCTGAGCTGGTGCGTGACCTGCACCTGGATTTCATTCGTGCCGGCGCGCGCGTCATCACGCTCAATACCTACACGGCCACGCCGCAGCGTCTGGGCCTGGCGGGTGTCGGCGAGTCGATCGCGGCCATTCATGCTGCCGCTGGCAAGGCCGCGCGGGATGCCATCGCCCTGAGTGGCGAGGCGGATGTGCGCGTGGCAGGCTGCCTGCCGCCGCTGGTCGCCACCTATCGTCCCGATGTCGCGCCGAGTGCTGACGAATCCCTGGCCAGCTATCGCCGGTTGGTGGAATTGCAGGCGCCGCTGGTCGATGTCCTGCTGTGTGAGGCGCTGTCTTCCTGCGTCGAGGCTCGCGCCGCTGCCACCGCCGCACTCGAGAGCGGCTTGCCGGTATGGGTCTCGCTGACGGTGAAGGATGACCTGACCGCGACCCTGCGCAGCGGTGAGCCGCTGGCAGACGCGATCAGCATGCTGCAAGCGATGGGCGTGGACGCGATCCTGATCAATTGCAGCGCGCCGGAAGCCATTCAGGGTAGTCTGGAAAATCTGCTGGCCAGCCCGCTGCCGACCGGTGCCTATGCCAACGGCTTCACCTCCATCGCGGAACTCAACCCCGGCGGCACCGTCAAGGACCTCAAGGCGCGCGAAGACCTGGGGCCTAAGCAGTACGCGGCGCATGCGCTGGGGTGGGTCAATGCCGGCATTCGTATCGTCGGCGGTTGCTGCGAAGTGGGCCCGGCGCATATCGCCTGCCTGGCCGAACAGCTCAGGTCAGCAGGTTATCGCTGCGTCAGCCGCTTGAGTGAGTGAACGATGAGGGGCGAGGCTTCCTCGTGATAGACTTCGCCCCTTGATTCGCAGGTTCTGACGGGCATCGCGCCTGAGGAAACGCCGAGGCGACGATCGGGATGCGGTGTCTGCAGGACTGTGAAACGCTTTTTTAGGGAGATGCCATGCTTGCCGAGTGGGTCGAACGGCTCTTGAGTTACGCCAGTGGGGCACTTGATGCCATCCGCGCCGATGAATCCTTTCCTGCCTTCATGCAGTGGGCGCATTCGGAGGGCGTGAACTACAGCGGTGGCGACGAAGCGCTGGCGGTAGCGCTGGCGCCGGTGCTGTGGAGCCAGACTCCGCTGGTGCGACTCGATTTCGCGCGCGAGTCGTTGGCACCGCCCGGACGCAACGAGCCTTGCTGGTGTGACTCGGGTCGCAAGTACAAGCAGTGCTGCGACAAGGTGCAGCTGCCGGCGATACCAGACCACCTGATGTGGATGCTGTCGCTGCGCGAGTTCAAGGGTGAACAGCTCAAGGCGGCGCTGGCCTCTGGTCTCGCGCCGGCGCAGGCGCTGCTCGAGGCGGGGCTGATCAGCGCCGAGAGCGGCAATCGTGGTCGGGCTCAGCAGATCATGGAGGCGCTGTTCGATACCAACGACTGGTCGCGTCTGCCCGAGCAGGCCGAGCCTGGCTTCGAGCTGCTGCTGGATCTCTATCAGGAGCGCGGTTTCACCCGCAAGAAGGCGCTGCTGCTCGATGAGGTGCTGGAGCGTGGCCCCGCCTTCCTGCGCGGCGTCGCCCTGGAGCATCAATGTCTGCTGCATCTGGACAGCGATGATCTGGGCTCGGCGCGCGCCGCCTTCATTCGTGCCCAGCAGACGCTGCCCGATTCGCCGACGCTGGCGTATATCGAAGCCATGCTGCTGCTGCACGAGGGCCAGCCGGAAGAGGCGCAGGATCGTGCGCGCTTCTGGTGGCGTCGACTGTCCAAGCAGAAGGACATCGAGCCCGGTCAGCTGGAATTCCTGGCGGATCTGGCCGAAAACCCGCGTGCCACGCTTGCCGAGCAGATGGTCAATTCCGATGAGTCGCTGTCGGATTCACTGGCCGCCCTGCAGGCGCTGTTCGAGGTGATCGAGCATCCGCCGCGTCTGGCGCTGGAAACGCAGGAAGATGGCAGTCTGCTGTTCCGTCAGAATGCGGAGCAGGCCGTGACACTCGGGCTCTGGGAGGCGGTCTTCCCGGCGCGTATCGAGGAAGAGGCGGCACTGGCGCTGGATATCGATCCCTGGGATGTCCAGGACCCCAACGAGTGGCTGCAGCAGCTGTGCGCCAGCCCCGAATGGCTGGACGTTCCGGCGGTGTGTCAGGGGCTGATTCTGGCACTGGCCAGTCGCTTCGGTAGCCTGCCGTGGATGTCGGACACCTTCTTCGTGCCGCTGGCACAGCGCTTCGATCGTTGGCTCGATCAGATCGAACAGGCCGGCGGCCTGTTGCGCTGGGAAGATGGCGACAACGCCCAGTTGCTGCGCTGTGGGCTGGGGCTGGTGATCGGCATGGAGCGCGGTGAGCGCGAGCGTTCGCGCCAGCTGGCGGAGCGCCTGCTCAAGCTCGACGAGGAAGACAGCCTCGGCCTGCGTGAGCTGGTGCTGGATCAGCTGCTGCGCGAAGGCCGCAACGACGAGGCCGTGACCCTCGCCGAACATGATATCGAGCGACGTGCCGTCGATGAGGAAATGCCGCTGTTGGGCATCCTGATGGGCCAGGTGCTGGCGCTCTATCGACTGGGTCGCGACAAGGACGCCGAGCAGGCACTCGAGATCGTGCGGGAAGCCAATTCGCATCTGATCAGCCTGCTGCTGGCGGAGCATCCGCGGCCGGTGAGTCTGGCGGTGGAAGCACCGGAGCCCGGCACGCGTGGTGAGGCCTGGCAGTACCGCACCCTGATGCGCGACCAGTGGAAGCGCAGCGAAGGCGCGCTTGCCTGGCTGGCCAAGCATCGCTGAGCCGGTGTCAAAGGCTGCTCATGCTGCCTGACGAGTGATCGCAAGCGCTCGCATGACTAGACCTCGTGTGACAAGGCCCCGTATGAAAAACCCCGCAGTGCCACGGCACTGCGGGGTTTTTTCGTGTCTCGCCTTGCATCGCGAGGCGGGCTCAGGGGGAAGCGTGAACGGAGGCGATCACTGCTGCTTGCCTTGCTGACGCAGACGCCAGGCTTCTCGAATGGCGCCGCGTAGCCCCGGCGTCTGGCCGACCTGGATGGCCTCCAGCGTCGCGGCGAAGGCATCCGGTGTGGCGCGCCAATCCGGGGGCTGGATGGCACCTGCACTGCTGATGCCGACCCTGTCCAGTGGCGGTGGCGAGCGCTCGGGCAGTGCCCCGAAAAGCCGCATGCGGCTGTCCTGCACCTGGCGCAGGCGATGGCGAAGCTCCTTGTAGCGTGAGCCGAAGGGGCGTGTGGCCAGGGTGATCAGGGCCGCCAGAATCCGCTCTTGCCATTCAGGGCGTGCCGGGTTGCGGTAGGCGACGCCGCGTTGCGAGGCGGCACCTGCCTGGCGGCGGTCCTTGAGCCAGTGCGGGGCCGTCCTGTCGAGCGCCTCGCCTTCGAACAGGATGCCGGCGTTGACCTGCTGGCCACCGTGCACGCGGGTGAAGGGCAGGATGACGCAGTCCTCGAGCATGGCGCCTTCTTCCACGTAGCTGCCCTGTTCGAGGCAGCAGTGTCCCTTGAGCAGCACGCCGGGCTCCACATGGGTGGTGATGCCGGCGAAGCCACCAGTGAGGCGCGATTCATCCAGGCGGGTCGCGCCGGCGGCGTAGTAGACGTGGTGCAGGTCCTGCTCGCCGGGTAATACTCCGCGCTCGCCATGTGGTGTCAGGCCTGAGTCATCGGCATCCAGTGCCTGCATCACCAGGGCGTGATAGTGCGACAGCGAGGCCAGCAGGGCTGGCCCCAGCTGGGGATTGTCGCGCAGCTCCGGCCAGTGCAGGCGAGCGAGAGACGGGTCTGCCACGCTGTCCGGATGACAGACCGGCGCGCCTGACGCCATGGCCTGCTCGCTGATCGCGAGGCTATCATCCTTGAACCACTCCGGCATCAGCAGCACATCGGCACGCAGTACCGGGGCGGGCAGGGCGGCCATGGCGCCGAGTCGCTTGATCTGCTCGCGCGGGTCTCGCTCGCCGGGCATCGGCAGAATGTCGAGATCGATGCCCCAGCGTGAACCATCGGCGATACGCGCCCGGAACCACTCGGGGTCACGGGCGATGATCAGGCTGATATGCGTCACGCCTCGCCCGACCAGCAGGTCGAGGTTGCGCTCCAGCACGCTGCGTCCGGCAATCGGCAGCAACGCCGGTGAGTAACGGCGGTCAATCGGCGCGACTTCCTGGCCGAGGCGGTCCGCCAACAGGATCACATGCATTGCACACCTCCTTGGCATGAGTCGTGATATTGGCGCAGCGCAGCACGAATGAGAGAGGGAGTCTCGCGCATCAGTAGGCTCCACGGCTGGTCAGAACGGCAGGAATCGTGCGCAACAGCAGCTTGATGTCTTCCTTGATGCCCTGACGATGCAGGTAGAAGAGATCCAGATGGATCTGTTGCTCGAAGGACAGGTCCGAGCGCCCCGACACCTGCCACAGCCCGGTCAGCCCCGGGGTGGCATCCAGACGCATGCGCGCACGCGCTTCGTAGAGCGCCACCTCGCGGGCGAGGGCGGGGCGCGGCCCGACCAGCGCCATCTCGCCGCGCAGCACGTTCCACAGCTGCGGCAATTCATCGATGGAAAGCTTGCGGATGATACGACCCACCCGCGTGATGCGCGGGTCCTGCTTCATCTTGAACAGCACGCCACCCTCGCTCTCGTTGGCGGCCTGCAGTTCGCGCAGACGCTCTTCGGCGTCGATGTACATCGAGCGGAACTTCCACAGCTTGAACGGCTTGCCGTGACGCCCGATACGCTCCTGGCCGAACAGCACCGGGCCTGGCGATTCCAGGCGGATGGCCAGCACGGTGCCCAGCAGCAGCGGTGACAGCACCAGCAGCACGCCGCTGGCGCCGACGATATCCATGGCGCGGCGCGCGCGCGGGGTCAGCCAGTTGCTCACTCGCCATCGAAAGTGGCGCCAGTTGGAGCGTGACTTCATCCACAGGCCACGGCCGGGAATCGCCTCTTCCCCATACCTGCGCACGCTCATCAGAAAGCTCGGGTTGCCAAGCACGTAGCGCTTGAACATGCGGCGTGGCTCCATCAGCAGCCGCCAGGCCCATTCCATGCCCAGTCTGCGCACGACGCCCGGCGCACGCGGGATGCGCTGGGAATAGAAGTCGAACAGACCGCCGACGCCCATGACCACCGGCACCTCGAGTCGCTCACGGTAGGTCGAGATCCACTTCTCCTGGGCCGGCACGCCCATCGCCACCAGCAACAGGTCAGTGCCCTGATTGATCTGCGCCAGCACGTCGTCGATGATTTCCGGGCCGATGAAGCCGTGATGCACGCCACTGATCTCGAGCGTCGGCCATTGCTCGCGAAGCTTGTCGGCCATCCTGTCGGCCACGCCCGGCGCGGCGCCGAGCAGGAACAGGCGCTTGTTCTCCGCCACCAGCATGTCGCACAGGTGGGGCAGCAGATCGGTGCCATTGAGGTTGGCCTCAAGCTCCTGGCCGAGCATGCGGCAGGCCATCTTGACGCCGCTGCCATCGGGCAGCAGTAGGTCGCTGTCATGCAGTACCTGCATGTAATAGCGATCGACCTGGGCCACGTTCAGGCAGTGTGCATTGACGAAATTGACGGTGCGCGGCTGTGGGTCGCTGATCCAGCTCTTGAGCAGGCTCAGGCAGGTGTCGAGGCTGGTGTTGACGAAGGGCACCCCCAGTACCTTGACGTGAGGCAGTGTCTTGACGCGCTCAGTGGTGAAGAGGGCTTGATCCAATGGCTGGCTCATCATGGCGACTCCACTTCATGAGCGTCCTGCTGTTGATTCGGTCTGGCCGACTGCGGGCGCGGCGCATTGTCGATCTTCTTCTTCTGCGCCTTGCCGATGACCCCCTGGGCGAGCCCTTCACAACGCAGATAGAGACTCTTGGGCATCACGCGCAACATCAGGGCGGCCCCTGCCGTGGCGGCGGTGCGCCCGAATTCCGCCTTCCAGATGCCCGGCCATGCCTTGACGGCGCGGCGGCAATACTCCCAGGCAGCATCCCCGTCACGCAGGCGAATCGCCTGACGTGACAGGTAGCGCAGTTGGTAGGCCTGGGCGCGGGGATACCACTGCTCGATGAAGTCAGGCGCGTAGGCGCGCGTCAGCTCGACGATCGCAAGCCAGCTCTGATACTGGCGCTCCAGTTGTGCCGAAAGCCCGCCTTCATTGAGCCGGTAGCGGGTCAGCGGCTCGGGAATGCCCTCCACCGTGGTGCCGGTCTTGAGGGCGATGCGTGTCCAGCATTCGATATCTTCGCTCTGGCGCAGGCTCTCATCGAAGTAACAAGGCAGCACACCGCCCCCCTTGACCTCACAGTCGAAGGCGATGGCCTCGAGAATCTCGCGGCGGATGACCGGCGCCGAGCCATTGCCCACCGGGTTGCGACAGAACAGCAGCCCCGGCGTGATGTCGGTCAGGCTCGGCATCTGGTAGTAGTCCAGCGGTTCGCCGTCGGCATCGATGAAGGCCGAGCGCGAGAAGGACAGGCCTACCTCGGGGCGTGCCTCGAGGTGCTCGCGGTGGCGCGCCAGCTTGGCGGGCTCCCAGATGTCATCGGAGTCCAGAAAGGCCAGATAGCGGCCCTGAGCGGCACGTACGCCCGTGTTGCGGGCCCCGGCCAGGCCGCGATTGACCGGATGCGTGATCAGCGTGAGACGCGGGTCGTCGTAGGCCTCGCAGATCGCCCGGCTGCCATCGGGGGAGCAGTCGTCGACGATGAGCAGTTCGAAGTCGCCGTCCTCCTGCGCCAGCACGCTGTCGATGGCGGCCGCGACGAATCGTTCGACGTTGTAGATCGGCATGATGACCGAAAAGGTCGGGGTCATGGTCTGGCCTCCTGGACGTCCCTGTCTGGGGAAAGCGATGCGGTGGATGCTGCGTGAGGTGTGTCTGGTGTGTCTGGTGTGTCTGGTGTGTCTGGCGAGTCTGGTGGCGGCGCATCTGTCATCCGGCCGTCCTGAGCGAGGATCAGCCGGCGTGTCCACAGGTAGCCGGGCAGGGCGGCCAGGCTGATACCGACCAGAATGCCGGCCGCGACGCCATTGATGCCGAAGGGCACGCCGGCGAACATGCCGGCGCCGAGCATCAGCGTCATGAAGATCTGCAGCTTGAGGTCTGCCCCCGGCATGCCCTGGGCGCGCAGCAGCTGGCCGCAGCTGTCGAGCAGGATGCGCGGCAGGGCGGAGAGACAGATCAGGATCAGGATCGGCAGGGCGCCACGCTCGACCCAGGCCTCCCCGAACAGGATCGGCACGTACCAGGGGGCCAGCAGGCTCTGGGCGATGATGGCGGGCACGGCGACCAGCGCGAACAGGCGCATGCCGTGGTGCATGCGTGCCAGTCGTTCGCGAGGCGTCATGTCGCCGCAAAGCTGCGGGAAGATGGCGGTGGAGTAGGCGCGCAAGAGTCCCAGGCTGATGCCGAGCCCGGCATTGAAGGCAAAGAAGTAGACGCCGAGCACGTCCATGGCGAACAGGGCGCCGACCAGCAGGTAATCCATCTGCTGACGCAGTACCGAGACCACCTCGACACCCATCATCGGGCGCGCGAAGCTCATCAGCGGCCGCGACCAAAGCGTGGAGGGGCGCTCATCAATGCGCCATGACTCGCACCAGCGGTAGGTCAGGGTCCAGATGGGCGTCACGATCAGCTTGGGCAGGATCAAGGCCCAGAACCCGGCGCCCATGGCGGCCAGCAGCATCACACCGATGGCCTCGCCGATGCTCTGGCCCATCTCGATGCGCGCCGTGATGTGCAGGCGGTTGCTGCGCAGAATTCGCGCCGCGTTGATGGCGGCGGGGGGCAACATCGGGAAGATCAGCGCCAGCGCCATCAGCGGCAGGGTCAGATCGGGAGCGTCATAGAGGTAGGCCAGCAGCGGGGCCAGTGCCATCTGCAGCACCATCAGGCCAAGACACACCACCCAATTGAACCAGTAGGCATCGCGGCACAGGCGTTCATATCCCTCGCGACCGGCCTGCACCAGAGCGGGTACCACGGCGGCATTGGAGATAGCGTGCATGATCTCGTGCGCGGTGAGCACGATGGCGGCGATACCGAAGGACTCCGGCGCGATCATGCGCGCCGCCACCAGGGTCGCGCCCAGACGCGCTATGCGGTGCACCCCTTGCGACATGCCCATCCAGGCCAGATTGCGGATCAGGCGGCCATTGCCACCGTCTCCACCACCTGTCAGACGTGTCTTGAGTCGCGTGATCACCCCCATCGCCTGGCTCCCTGGCTTGTCGTGCCTTTCCAGGCATCTGGTCTTGTCAGTCATGCTTTTGAACGGCTGGTGTAGCCACTCTAGCGCAATGTACTGATGAATTGGCGTGATCTGGCGCAGCCTTGTTCCACTATTCCGAGATCTGGCTAGGTTGCCGTGTCGCTGCTGCCGGTATCGGCGGAGGTGGGCGCCGCCCTTGAAAGCGGCTTCTCCACATCCACCGGCCCCATGTTGTGGATATGCCCTTCGCTGGCGGGCAGGCCCGCCAGCTGGTGCGCCTTGCCGATCAGGATCAGGCCCGGCCAGATCAGGTAGGCCAGAATCTCCAGATTCTCGCCGAAGGAGTAGACGAACAGCAGGCCGACCATGATCAAGCCCAGCTGCACGACAGGGCGGCCGACCACGAAGCGCAGCAGATGCAGCAGGCTGACCAGCATCGGCACCAACAGCGCGAACAGGCCGAAGATGCCCTTGACGAACAGCAGCCCATACCAGCTGTGGTGTGAGCCGATCGGCATGTACTCCACCAGGTGCGGGCCGCGTTCGACGATGCCGTGGCCGAACCACGGCGCCTCGTTGCGCCAGCGATCCACCGCGATGCGCCCCAGCGCGGCCCGCACACGAGTCGAGTCCGCCCGCGAGCCCTTGAAGGCGGCGATGAAGTTGTCGATGGCCTCCAGGATCGGCGCGCCGAGAAAGCCACCGATCAGGCTGACGCCGGAAAAGCTGAACCACAGCCACGGCTTGTGCAGACGCTTGAGCAGGAACATCCCGGCGCTGATCAACACCAGCGACACCAGCGCCATGCGCGAGCCGGACATCAGGATCATCAGCACGCTGCCGCCGATGCCGATTGCCTTCCACAAGGGATGCTTCTCGAGCAGGGCGCAGGCGAAATAGATGCTGGCGACAAAGCCCACCGCCGGTGCCCAGGGCGTGAACAGGCGCCAGCGCGGCATGCCGCTGCCGGGGTCGATCTCATAGAGCGAGACGGCGAAGAATTCCGGCCCCGGCCCGCCGATGGCCTGCAGCGGCGAGACGAAGGGCACCTGAGGCAGCCCCGCCAGCCAGGCGCCGACGAATACCGGCAGCAACAGCATGGTGTGCAGGCAGACATGCATGGCCGCGCGGATGATCACCGCCGGGCGGATCGCCAGACAGCCGATGATCGGGAAGACCGCCAGCAGCGCCCAGCCCTTGGCCCAGCCGATGGAGGACTTGATCAGCTTGCCGGTGCCGAGGTTCTCGATCAGGTGGCCGGCCAGCAGCGAGAACTCCATCACGATCATGCCGATGATCCACACCCACAGTGGCCAGGGCAGGCGCGGAAAACGCTGGCGGCCCTTGAGGTGCAGCCAGGCGGCACGCATCACCAGTGACCATGCCAGCACCGGTGCCAGCACGTAGAGGCCGCCGACCAGATAGAACAGGTAGGTCGCGGTGATCGAGAACCAGATGATGCGTTCTTCCGGGGTCTCGGGGCGGACATCCGCCTCTGGCCCCGCCTTCAGGGAAAACATCGGCGGCTCACACGCTTTGCTGCAGACGCAGCAGGTAGGGTTTTCTGATCCACAGGAGAATCAGGCCGATGATGCTGAAGACGCTCGCGGCGAGCGCGCCGACGATGGCCAGCTTGATGCCCAGCGAATCCGCCTTCTCGGGCAATGGCGGCGGATCGAGGATCTGCAGCATCGGGTAGCTGGCGAAGGGGTCGATCTGACCGATATCAATCTTGGCCAGCGCCGTGGTGTAGACCGCCGTGGCGACCTGTTGCTCGCGCAGCAGGTCCTGCAGCTGGGCGGCCTTGGCGACGCTGTTGTCCAGCCGCTGCTGGCGGGCCGCCAGATTGGCCCGCCCGGTGGCAAGCTCGCTGATCACGCCGCGCCGCTGGGTATCCAGGGTGATCAGCTCGCCGACCAGGGTGTCCTGATTGGCATGGCCGGACGCGGCACGCAGGGCATTCTGGTTGCGCGAGGATTGGCGGGGCAGCAACTGGCGCATGCGTGAGGCCAGCGAGCGCTCGAGGGAATCAAGCCCCGCGGCCAGATTGATGACTTCCGGATTGCGCTCGCCCCATTTGCCGCGCGCTTCATCGAGACTGGCCGCCTGCTCCGCGGCTTGAGTCAGCAGCGCCTGATAGCGGGCGTCGCGCTGCAGGGCGATCACGCCACCGGCCTGGCCGGCGTCCAGTCCCAGGCGACTGGACAGGGTGGCGAGCCGGGCGTTGAGGGCCGACAGCTCGCCATCCCGCGTCTCGAGTGTGTCCTTGAGCGCCTCGACACTCAGCGTCAGTTCCTTGAACTGCTCCATGGAAACCAGCCCTGAGGTGGACTGGAACTCGAGCAGCTTGCGCTGGGTTTCCTTGAGCGTGCGATCGTAGGTCTCGAGTGAGCGACGGATGACGGCCTCGCGGCGCGCCTGCTCATCATTGCGCAGCTGTTCGATCACCTCATTGAAGGCATCGATGTGCGTATTGGCACGTGCAAGCGCGGCCTTGGCGCTCGGCGCGCTGGTCTGGAAGGCGATCAGCGCGGTCTGGTCGGTCAGCTTGATCTTGGGCTTGCCGTAATCGTCGGGATGCATGTCGACCGTGCTGGCGGCACGCTCGAGCACGGCAGGGCTCTCGGCGATGGCGCGGTAGTTGACCTTGGGGTCCAGCGAGGAGCTGGAGTAGGAAGAGTTGGCGCTGGTGCTGGCCTGGCCGATGCTCTCGAAGTTCACCGATAGACCGGAGCCGGTGCCGGGCAGGATCATCGTCCAGCTGGTGGTGTAGGTGACAGGTGCCACGGCGATGAAGGCGATGGTCAACCCCCAGATGACACTCAGGATGGCGGTCGCCAGCAACAGGTAGGCCGCGCGGCGGGTGCGCGGGCGCATGCTGGAGCCACGCGCCGCCCAGCCCAGCAGGACGCCCAGGAATCGGCGCCCCAATGAGGGCTTGGCTGCGTCTTGTGGTGTGTCGGGTGAGCGGGACTCTGTCATGCACATCCTTGTCGCGTGGTAGTGATCAGTCGCATTCCATCAACGGACAGGCGATGGGTTACAGCAGAGTGGCCGGCGTCAGCAGGTCAGTCAGCGTGCGGGCGATATCACGGATGTTGGTGACACCGGAGTCATAGCAGCCGACCACATCTTCGGGCATCAGATAGGGATTGACGCCCACATCCGCCGGATTGGCCAGCAGGGCATCGATACCGCGATCGACCACGACCGGCTGATGCGTCATCGGGTTGGTACTGATCAGCACCGCGCGGCGCGAGCCGGAGGTCGCCTGGATGCCGCCGACGCAGTTGGCATTGATCACGCCCTGCAGCATGCGCACGCCGTAGGGCACCTGCGAGCGCAACACCGTGTAATTGCTGACGTTGTTGTTGTTGGCCGGGGTGGTCAGGTTGGAGGCATAGATGACGATGCCCGGCGCGGTGAGCGGCGAAGGGCGCATCAGTGCGGCCTGGAAGGCGCCGCTGGAGGGCACGTGGATGCGGTCACCCACACGCAGCCAGGGATTGGCGGCATATTCGCCGTCGATCAGGCCGCGCATGTCGAGAATCTGTGTCTGGCCGTCGCGAATCAGCTCGATATGGCTCAGGTCCGCGTCGGGGCGGATGCCTCCGGCCGTGGTCAAGGCCGCCGACAGACGACGCTGTTGACTGGCATCGCCGCCGGCGAAATCGCGGCGCACCATGCGCTCTTCCGGCAGGCGGGTATTGATGACCGCCTCGCCCGGGAAGAACACCGCGCCGGACACCGCAACTGCCAACGGCGCCCATTCCTCGAGCCGGATGCTGACATGCGCCAGACCCGGGCGAATCAGCTCTTCCTCTACCAGACGCCGGGTGATCTCATCCGCCAGGGCGTCGATGGTCTTGTTGGAGGCCTCGACCGGCGAGAGCCACGGCAGGCGCAGGCGTCCGTCATGATCCACCTCGTAGCTGCCATCGAAGAGTTCGCTGCCGGCGACCCTGACGCTCAGACGATCGCCCGCCGCCAGCCGCTGGTCATCCCCCGCGGGCAGTTGCATGAAGCGATCATCGGCATGAGGGGCAGGCAGCTCCAGCGGCCAGTGGGTCGCCTGTTGCCAGTGATCTTCGGCGGGGGTGTCGTCCAGCATGATCGGCGTACAGCCGCCCATCAGGCCGGCCGTGATCGCGACGCCCAGCAGGCGTCGAAGAGAGCGGGAAAGGGAGCTGGGCCGAGTCAGGTCGCGTTTCATCAGGCTACCTCACGAGAAGGCCCTGTCCGCGTGTCGCCGCTCGACTCCAGCAGCGGGTCGCGCTGATAGTAGATATCGAAGAGCTCGAACAGGCGCACGCGCTCCAGCTCTGTCTGCATGACCGGCGAGGGCTCGACCACCACCAGCGCCGCCGGGGACAGCGCATCATGCAGACTGACCAGCACCGAGAGCCCATCGGCATCGATGGCCTCGACATGGCTGAGGTCCACCGCCAGCGTGCCGGTGTGCTCAGGAATCATCGCCAGCATCTCCTGGCGGAAATAGCGCGCGAGCTCGCCTGTCAGCTGGGCAGGCGGCGTGATCATGATGCCTTCGTGAATCCGGGTGGTGATGGGCATGACGGGCTCCCTGTGCTTGATGTCACCGCCAGGCGCCAGCTGGGCCTGCGGTGCAGCTTGTTATCTTTATGCACTATGCCGCATAAGCATCGTTTACCTGCTGTTACAGTGTCAACGACGCCGACTGACTTGCCTCATTCCTTCTTGATGGGTTTCGTGGTGCTACCTGCTGTTTTCGGGCTCCCCTGCTGTTTTCGGGCTCTCCAGGTTGCCTGCGCGGCGTTGTCACTCGCCCGACATGGCGGGTGACTTGTGTGGCGTGGCCAGCATCGCGCCCCAGTGGCGGAAGCGCAGCAACAGCAACAGGCCCGGTATGGCGGCCAGCGTGCAGATCCAGAAGAAGCTGTCCCAGCCGGCCGCATCGGCCAGATAGCCGGAGGGCGCGGCGATCACCACGCGCGGCAGGCCCATGATCGATGAGAGCATCGCGTACTGGCCGGCGGTGAAGCGCTTGTCGGTCAGCGCGCCCATGAAGGCGATGAAGGCGGCGCTGCCCATGCCGGCTGCCAGGTTCTCGAAGGCGACCACCGCCGCGAGCCACGCCAGCGAATCACCGACGTGATGCAGCCAGACGAAGCCGGCAGTCGACACCATCTGCAGGATGCCGAACCACCAGAGCGCCCGATAGATGCCGATGCGCATGATCATCAGGCCGCCGAAGAAGGTGCCGGCTAGCAACGGCCACAGGCCGAACAGCTTGACGGTCGCGCCGATCTGGGAGTTGCTGAAGCCGATGTCCTTGTAGAAGGGCGTGGTCAGATTGCCCGCCACGGAATCACCCAGCTTGTAGAGCAGGATGAACAGCAGCAGCCAGATGGCGCCATCGCGTTTCATGAAGTGGCGGATGGGGTCCCACAGGATCTCATGCAGATGATGGGCGCGCGGCGCGGCCTGAGCCTCGGGTTCCGGTGCCAGCAGGGTCACCAGCATGCAGGCGCCCAGGGTCGCGGCCATGATCAGGTAGGTCACGCGGAAGCCGATCATGTCGGCCAGCACCAGGCCACCGGCCGAGGCCATCAGCATGCCGATGCGGTAGCCATAGACATAGAAGCTGGAGCCCAGCCCCAGCTCGTTGTCCGGCAGATGCTCGCGCCGATAGGCATCGATCACGATGTCCTGGGTGGCGCTGAAGAAGCTGACCGCCAGCGCGATGGCGCCCATGGTCAGCGGCGACATGTGCGGGTCCTGCAAGGCAAGCAGCGCGATCAGTGCGGTCAGGGCCAGCTGGGCGATCATCAGCCAGCCACGGCGCCGACCGAGCACCGGCGGCATGATGCGGTCCAGCAATGGCGCCCACAGAAACTTGAGGGTGTAGGGCAGGCCGACGAGCGCGAGCAGGCCCACGGCGTCCAGTGAGACACCGGCATCCGTCATCCAGGCCTGCAGCACGCTACCGGTCAGCAGCAGTGGCAGCCCGGAGGCGAAGCCCATCAGGAACGTGATACCATGACGGCCAACGAGTAAGCGTAAATCCTTTGAAGTCAAAGCCTTGCCTGTCCATGCAGAGGGTGTGGCCGCGCGTGTCACACGCACGGTGAGCGGCTATCTGCCGCTTGCGTCATTCATGGCCGGATTGTCGCACTGCCTGAGGGCAAGAGCCATGCATTGTCCTGCCGGTCAGCCGACAGGCATGATGCAGGTCGAGACACGCATGAGTGGGGCAGGCAGGCAATGAGAGGTCATCATGAGTGAAGCCCGAGAAGCTGCCAAGGCGCATTGGTATCTGATCCAGTGCAAGGGCGGGGAATCCTTCCGTGCGGCGGAGAACCTCACCAATCAGGGATTTCACGTCTTCCACCCCCTGTTGGAGGTGGAAAAGAAGCGCGGCGGAAAGCTGCGTTGGGTCGAAGAGCCGCTCTTCCCCTATTACCTGTTCATACGCCTTGATCAGATGGATGACAACTGGCGTCCGATTCGCTCGACCCGTGGCGTGCTCAAGCTGGTCAGCTTCGGCAACACGCCGACGGCGGTGCCGACGCCTCTGGTGGAAGCCCTGATCGCCAGCGGCGAGCAACGCCAGGAGCAACCGCCGGAGAATGTCTATTTCCGGGCCGGCGAGCAGGTCGAGATCATCGATGGCCCCTTGAGTTCGCTCAGTGGCGTCTTTGAGAGCGCGAAGGGCGATGAGCGCGTCATCGTGCTGCTCAATCTGATCAATCAGCAACAGCGTGTCGAGCTGTCCAGTCGTCAGCTGCGGCGTAGCGAAAGCTGAGCTGTCGTTCTGTCTCATCCGACTTGATCCGCGAGACCGCATTGCACCTTTCTTCTGGAGTGGTTCCCATGGCGATTACTTCCCAGCAGGTCGTCAGCCTGCATTACACCCTGCGCACCGCTGATGGCACTGTGCTGGATAGCTCCCTTGAGCGTGAGCCGATGGATTACCTGCATGGCCACGACAATATTCTGGCAGCGCTCGAGAGCGCGCTTGAGGGCTGCGATGTCGGCGACCGCAAGGTCGTCAATCTGACGCCAGCCGAAGGCTTCGGTGAGCGGGATGAAGGCCTGGTGCAGTACTTCGGGCGTGATGCCTTCGGCCCGGGCGAGATCAACGCCGGCATGCGCTTTCAGGCCCGCACCCCGGAAGGCCAGCGGTCGGTCACGGTGCTGGAAGTCGGTGAGCAGCAGGTCAAGGTCGACGCCAATCACCCGCTGGCAGGCCAGGCGCTGAGCTGGGAAGTCGAGGTGCTGGAAGTACGCGATGCCACGCGTGCCGAACTCTCGGCCGGTCATCCGCTCGGTCTCGATGTCAGCCATACCGAGATCGAAGACAAGAAGGTGCGTCGCTGAGGTAGGCATTGCGGATGGGTGTGACGCTCAAGCTCATCGTTGCAGCCCCTCTTCAACAACAGACAGCCCCGCTGCCGGTATCCTCGGCAGTGGGGCTGTCTGTTGTTGAGGTCTGTAGCGATGGAGAAAATTGATATGGATCAGTCGTCTGCGCGCCAGCCGCAAGGATCGAGCCGTGAAGCCTTCAGGACTTGATGCAGATCAGATTCGCGCGGGGCATGGCGGGGTAGAGTGTCCTTGTCGAGGCCGCAGCAGGCCGACACAGGCGGAAGAGCTATTGATGTCAGAGCGATTGATATCAGAGCTATCGATGTCAGAAGCACAGGTGTCAGCTGCCGACAGAGGCTGGCATTCAGGGAGCCCCTTGGGGAAGGGGCAGGCCAGGATGGCCGCTGTCAGAATCGGGCTTTTTTGCAGGTGCCGATTCGCCGTCAGGGGAGGGGGAAACCCCGCTAGCCGACCTTCGGGTCGGCTTTTTTGGTTGTGGGGTCCAGAGGGGGGAATGGCTAGCATCGCGTTTGCATGACGCTGGCTTGCCTGCGGGCTGCTTGAAAGCTTTTGCCAGTTCTTGCCAGTTCTTGCCAGTTCGTGCCAGTTCTCTGGGAGGAAGAGTGTCGCTGGACAGGCAACCCCGCAACTGGCACGAGGTTGCCTGCCCGGCGAGACGGCTCAACTATTGTTGCTGGCAGTCTTGAGGCTCTCGACTTCCTTGTGGGAGTCGACGGCCTTCCCGGTGGTGGTCTTGTCGATGCTCTGGCTTTTCTTGACAGTCTGGCTCTTCTGGATAGCCCCGTCTTGCTTGACCGACGGGCTCTTCGTGTTGATGGCCGAGGTCGTCTTGCCTGGCTTGCCCGGCTCGCCCAGCGTCAATGTCGTGTTCATGCGCTTGAGCGTATTGGGGCCGATTCCCTTGATTTCGGTCAACTGTGCCACGTCGGTGAAGGGGCCGTTCGCCTTGCGCCATTCGATGATGGCCTGGGCCTTCTTGCCACCGATGCCCTTGAGCTCGGTCAGTTGTGCGGCAGTGGCGGTGTTGATGTTCATGTCTGCGGCCTGGCTGGTCGGTGACAGTACCAGCAGGCTGGTCACGAGAAGTGTTCCTAGCAGGGTTTTCATGGTCGCTTCCTATGCTCACATCAGGGCGGTCGATTGGAAGTGCGCGGGGCGACCACCCGAGGCCCTGCGCGAGAAATACTCTGGCTCAGGTATTAGATTTGTAGTCATTTTAGATTTAAACGATTTCTCATCCTTGCGCGGCTTTCTGCGCTCAACGCAAGAAAGCACTACGAGCGTTAGCCTGCTGATTCGATTCGTCTTTCCCTGGGCATACAACGACAGAGCCGAGCGCTATAATGTCGCCCCGAGCCCATGACCTCCTGTCATTGCGCCTGCCACATCGCCTGGAGCCCGGATGCCTGCCACGACTTCCCCCCTGATCATCGCCCTCGACTACCCGGACATGAGTGCTGCGCTTGCCATGGCAGACCAGCTGGATCCTGCGCGCTGTCGCGTCAAGGTGGGCAAGGAGCTGTTCACGCGTGTGGGTCCCGAGATTCTCAAGGCATTGCATCAACGCGGCTTCGAGGTCTTTCTCGATCTCAAATTCCATGACATCCCCAACACCACCGCCCAGGCCGTGCTGGCGGCAGCGGAGCACGGCGTGTGGATGACCAATGTCCACGCCTCTGGTGGGGCGCGCATGATGCAGGCCGCCGCCGAGGCGCTCTCGACTCGCGGCCTCGACACCCAGCTGATCGCCGTGACGGTGCTGACCAGCATGGAACAGGCCGATCTGGCCGGTATCGGGCTGGATGTCACGCCGCTTGCGCAGGTCGAGCGGCTGGCGGCCCTCGCCCAGCAGAGCGGCATGCATGGTGTGGTGTGCTCCGCACGTGAGACCCCGAGTCTCAAGGCGCTGTGTGGCCCTGAGTTCCTGAAGGTGACGCCGGGTATTCGCCCGAGCTTCGCGCAGGCCGGTGATCAGCGGCGCACCATGACGCCCGGTGAAGCCATGGCGGCCGGTAGCACCCATCTGGTGATCGGGCGTCCTGTCACCCAGGCGGAGGATCCCCTGGCGGCGCTGGCGCTGATCGAGCAGGAGCTGGGCGCCTGATCGGCTGATTGTCTGCCTCATGGGCAAAAAAAGACGCCAGTCGCAGACTCTGCGGCTGGCGTCTTTTTCATGGCAGTGATCACTGCTGCTGATCACTCGCTCACGTTTTGCGCGACTGCCTCAATCGGCAGACTCGATATGCCAGCTGACCTGAACGCTGCTCTCGAGGCTCAGCTCGCCGGGGCGGTATTCGCTGCCGCTGCTCTTGGCCTCTGCCATGTCGGCACGCATTGCCATCATCTGCGGGCGCGGGCTATGTGAGGACTCATTGATCGACTGCACGCTGCCCAGGGTCGCGCCGAGGGTCTCGGCCATCAGTTGTGCCTTGTGGCGTGCCTTGGTCAAGGCTTCCTGCAATACCTTGTCTTCCAGGGCGTCCCGTTCACTGATCTGATACTGCACACCGGCCAGTTGATTGACGCCAGCGCCCAGCAGCAGGTCGATGACTTCCGGTACCTTGTCCAGGTCATCGAGAGAGAGGCTGATCGGGCGTTCGAGGTGTGTACGGCGCCATTGCTGGGGCTGCTGCTGACCATTGTTGCGCTCGTAGTACTGCTCAGGACGCAGGTTGAGGCTGCCGGCGCTGATCTGACGGCTGTCGATACCCGCTGTCTCCAGTGCCTGAATCAGTGTCGTCATGCGTGATTCCAGTGACTCGCGCGCCTTGCGGGCTGCCTGGCCCTCGGCCTTGCTGTCGGGAGCCTTGTCATCCACCTTGCGCGCGGGCGTCTTCTCCCACAGGCGCGCCTGGATGGTTGCCTTGTCGGGCGCCGCCTCCAGGCTGGCGCTGGCGCTGACATGCACCAGAGCCGGTGCGGGCGTCTGGTCGGCGCGGGCCAGGTGTGTGGCGCTGGTGGTGCATAGCGCCAGGCCGCATAGCATGGCGGTACGACGCAGGCGCTGGGCGAGGGGGGCGGGGCCTCTGGTGGCGTAGTTCATCAGCATGGGAATTCCCTTGAGTAAAGTGGCAACATTGTTGCCTGGCGCTTGGTGAGGGGCATGAATGCGGGCGCGATAGGCTTGAAAGTATCAGCAATGGGGGCGATGCGTGAAGGTACACGAGAGACTGCGCTGGATACGTGGCGCTGCACAGGCAGTGTTGGTGCTCGTCATGACATTGCTGATGGCGCTGCCTGCCCTGGCCGCAGGGCGTGAGGTGATCGACGATGCAGGCGACGTCGTGACGCTGTCACAGCCAGCGCAGCGGGTGGTCACGCTGGCCCCGCACGCGGCCGAGCTGGTGGCGGCGGCGGGAGGCTTGCCGGCCTTGATCGGTGTGAGCCAGGGCAGTGATCATCCCCCTGCGGTCAGCGAGCTGCCGCGCCTGGCCAGCTATCACGGGCCCAACCTGGAGGCGCTGCTGAGTGCGCGGCCTGACCTGATCGTGGCATGGGGCAGTGGGCTTTCCGATGAGATGCATGAGCTTCTGACAACGTTGGGGATGCCCGTCTTCATCAGCGAGCCCGCCACACTCGACGACGTGCTGTCCAATATCGCTCGGCTTGGCGCCTTGCTGGGCACCCGCGATATCGCGGATACGCGTGTGGCGGCGCTCGCAGCGCGAATCGAGCAGTTGGAGCGCTCCCGCGACAGCGCCCCCTTGCCGGTCTTCTTCCAGCTGGGGGAGAGCCCGATGACGACATTGGGTGGCAATCACCTGGTCAATGAGCTGATTCGGCGCTGCGGCGGTGAGCCGCTGCTGACGGACTCACCCGCCGTGGTGCCGCAGATCAACCGGGAAGCCTTGTGGCTGGCCAGGCCGCGCCTGATTCTGCATCCGGTCGCGAAGGGGCCGGCGCGCGAGGAGTGGATTGCCGCCTGGCGTGCAGATGAGGGGCCACTTTCCGAGGTGGCACTGGCGGGTCTGACTCCTGACCTGATCAGTCGTCCCGGCCCGCGCAGTGTCGAGGCGATGGCAGAGGTCTGCGCTGCCATCGCGACGGTGCAGGCGCCGGACTGAGGCATCGGAATAAGCGCGTCGGGCGCTCAGAAATCTATGCCGCGCCGCGCCTTGAGGCCATGCTTGAAGCCGTGGCGAATCTCGCTCATCTCGGTGACGGTATCGGCACAGGCAACGATCTCACGATTGGCATTGCGCCCGGTGATGATGACGGTCTGCTCCGCAGGACGATTCTCGAGTGCCGTCATCACTTCCTCCAGCGGCAGATAGCCGAACTTGACCATGTAGGTCAGCTCGTCGAGCACCACCAGATAGACGCTGTCATCGCGCATCAGGCGCTGCGCTTGCTGCCAAACGGCCTGACAGGCAGCGGTATCGGCATCACGATTCTGGGTGTCCCAGGTGAAGCCGGTGGTCATGGCATGCACTTCGAGATTGGCATCCTCGGCGAGCCGTTCGCGCTCGCCGCATTCCCAAAGCCCCTTGATGAACTGGATGACACCGACCTTGTAGCCATAGCCCAGCGCGCGGGTGATGGTGCCCCAGGCGGCGGTCGTCTTGCCCTTGCCATTGCCGGTGAACACCAGCAGCTGGCCGCGCTCCTCAGTGGCCTGTGCCACCTTGTCATCGACATGCGACTTGAGCTTTTCCATCGCGGCCTTGTGGCGGGTATTGCGGTCCGTCATGCATATGCTCCGTGAGTCAAAGGCACAGCACCGTCCCGGGGGCGGTGCTGTGATCGGTGCTGTGGTATGTGTGGCTGCTTGTCGCCCGAGGCTCTTCAAAAGAGGCATCCCGGGAAAGCCGATCAGAAGAAGAAGGTGACGCCGCCTTCTACATAACGGCCCTGGGTGTTGTAGCCATTGACCAGCTGATATTCGCGATCGAAGACGTTATCCAGCTTGGCGCTAAGCTTGACGTTCGGCATCACCTGCCAGCTGGTGCGCAGATCGACCACGCCATAGCCGGCAGTGCGCGTGTCGGTGTAGGTGTCTGCGTCAGTATCGCTGCGGCTGGCGCTGCCACGCAGCGTGGCACCGAAGCTCCAGTCGTCGAGTGCGTAATCGGCGTCCAGACGCGCAAAGCGCTGGGCGCGGCGCTTCAATTGCTCACCGGTATCGCGGTCCTCCGGGTCCTGCCAGGTCATGGCAAGGTTCACGCTCAGAGCCTCGCCTTGCCAGCCACTGCTCAGCTCGACGCCGCGGATACGTGAGCGATCGATATTGATCGGTGAGAAGTCGACTCCTTCGTAGCTGATCAGGTTGTCGATATCGGTCTGGAAGGCATTCAGGCCCAGATGCCAGTGATGTTGCTGCAAGCGCCAGAACAGTTCGGTCGTGGTGGATGTCTCGGCATCGAGGTCCGGATTGCCGGAGCCGTAGGGGCTGTAGAGGTCGATCAGGTTCGGTGCCTTGAATGCGCTGGAATAGCTGGCCCCGAGCTGTTGCGCGGCCGTCAGATCATAGGCGTAGCTGGAGCCGCCCGTCATCTGATGGCCATAACGATTGTCGTCGTCATAACGCAGGCTGGTCGTGACGTGGTGACGCTGTTGCTGAAGATGCCAGCTGCCGTAGACGCCGGTGGCATAGCGGCTATCGACGCTGTAGCCCTCGGCGGTGAAGTAGGGGCCATCGGCATCCAGGCTTTCCTCGCGATGGTCCACCCCCAGGCTGAGCGTGCCGAGGTCGGTGTAGAAGTCGTGGCGCAGGCCGACCTCGTTGCGGGTGCTGGCGACACGTCCGGCATCGCTGCCGGCTTCGGTGTTCTCGTACTCATCCCGCGTGCGCGTCACGCTGACCGTCATGTCCCAGTTCGGGTTCAGGTGCGTCAGCAGGCTGGCATCCAATACCATCTGGCTGCCCTCGCCGTGGCAGTCTTCCGAGGCACTGAAGCTGCTGTCGTAGCAGTCGTCATAGTCGTAATCGGTCTCGGTGTTGGCGACGCCGAGGCTGAGCGTGGCCTGCTGACCGAAGTCGTGGCCAAGACGCAGTTCGGCGCCCGTGGCCTCGTAGCCATCATCTTCACTGCCGGTATCGCGGGCCGAGAAGCCATCGCTCTCATCATGATGGAGATTGGCCGAGAGGCGCGTGTCGTCTTCCACCGAGCTGAACTGGGCGTTCTGGCGGAAGGTGCCATCGCTGCCGGCACGCAGGGTGACTTCTGCATGCTGACCGACTTCGTTGCCGCCACGCGTGATCAGGTTGATCACACCGCCGATGGCATCGGCGCCGTAGACGCTGGCACGCGGACCACGCACGATCTCGACACGCTCGACGGCGGCGAGTGGCAGGAACTCGAAATGCGCCAGGCCATCGGCACTGTTGGCAACACGCTGGCCATTGACCAGAATCAAGGTGTGGTCGGACTCGGTACCGCGCATGAAGAGGCTGGTCTGGCTGCCCATCGGGCCGCTGCGGGCGACCTCGATACCATTGCGTGATTGCAGCAGATCGACCAGCGAATTGGCCTGCAGGCGATCGATCTCGTCACGCGTGATGACGTCGGTGCTGGCCAGCACATCATTCTGCAGCTGCGGAATGCGATTGGCGGTGACCTGGACGGTGTCCAGGTCCTCGGATGAATCGGTGGTCAGCGCATCAGCAGCGACGGCGGGCGGGGTCAGCAGCAGGCTACCGACGAGGGTGAAGCTGGCCTGCGCGGATGCGCGACCACGAGTGTTGTTGTGTTTCATGAATGATCCTCAAGCGTCAGACGCAATGAGGAGGACAGCGTGACAGGGTGCGCGAGCACACGTCCCCCGCGCGCGCCCTGATCAAGCAGGCCCGTCGCGGGAGACTTGCCACTGGTGAGGCCCTCCGCATCAACCAGTGTGGAAGCGAGGGCCGGTCTCCGGACTGACGCCTGGTGGACTCCAATGGCAGGAGTCTCACCCCCTCATGCGCCTTCCCACCTCCTTCCCTTGGGGGAGGCCCGAATGACAGGTCCTCCCGGAGGCAGTGGCTGGCCGTGTCGATCCTGTCGATCGTGGTCGACCTGCATGAGCGTTGCGATCACCGTTGCGGGGGCAGTACGGGGTTTTCACCCGTTTCCCGAACACCCTGGCTTCAACGTGAACCATTGTCTGGGGCGGGGGGGAGGGAGTCAATCGGCAAACCGGCGTTGCGCTGACTGCCACCCAGGGCCGCTCAGGAGGGGGCATTCAGGGGGAGAAGTCAGAAAGCAAGTCTCAGGTTGTGCCAGATACGACAACGCCCGCACGGGGCGGGCGTTGTCGAGATGACGGTCTGGCCAGTTGGCGGTGTCTGCTCCATGGAAGCTCGTGCTACAGAAGCCAGCTCTCTGGAGACTGGCTCACAAGCGAGCGTCTCTAGAGAGACAGGAACAGGCCGGCAAGACTCGCTGACATCAGGTTGGAGAGCGTGCCGGCGAGAATCGCCTTCATGCCCATCTGCGCGATATCACCGCGACGGTTCGGTGCCATCAACCCCAGACCGCCCATCAGGATGGCGACGGAGGACAGGTTGGCGAAGCCGCACAGTGCGAAGATGATGATGGCTTCAGAGTGCTCGGACAGCTTGATCTGGTGGCTGGCGAGGTCGGCGAAGGCGACGAACTCATTGAGCACCAGCTTCTGACCGATGAAGCTACCCGCCTGGATGGCTTCGTGCCACGGCACGCCGATGACCCAGGCCACCGGGGCGAAGGCATAGCCCAGCAGCAGCTGCAGTGTGATGTCTTCATAGCCGAACAGGCCGCTGACCCAGCCGACGATGATGTTGCCCAGCGCGATCAACGCGATGAAGGCCAGCAGCATGCCGCCGACATTGATCGCCAGCTGCACGCCAGAGGCCGCGCCGGAGGCGGCGGCATCGATGACGTTGGTCGGGCGATCGATGTCCTTGCCCAGCGCTTCTTCGACGCTCTGGGTCTTGGTCTCGGTCTCCGGAATCAGCATCTTGGCCATCAGCAGGCCACCCGGCGCCGCCATGAAGGAGGCTGCCAACAGGTACTTGAGGTCGATGCCCAGCGAGGCATAGCCCACCAGGACGGAACCGGCCACCGAGGCCAGGCCACCGGTCATCACGGCGAACAGCTCCGAGCGGGTCATGCCGGCGATGAACGGGCGCACGACCAGCGGGGCTTCGGTCTGGCCGACGAAGATGTTGGCGGCCGCGGACAGGGACTCCGGACGGCTGGTGCCGAGCACCTTCGACAGGCCGCCGCCGAGCACGCTGATCACGACGTTCATCACGCGCAGGTGATAGAGCACCGCGATCAGTGAGGAGAAGAACACGATGATCGGCAGTACGCGCAGCGCGAACACGAAGCCGCCGCCGCCGAAGACTTCGAACATCTTGTCGCTGACCAGGCCGCCGAACAGGAAGTCCATGCCGACGTTGGCACTGGACATTACGGCCTGTACACCTTCGCTGAGCCCAAGCAGCATGCTCTTGCCGGCAGGCACGTAGAGCACGAAGATCCCCAGCATCGCCTGGATGGCAAAGGCACCCAGTACGGTGCGCAGGCTGATGGCGCGACGGTTTTCAGAGAGAAGGAAGGCAATCCCCAGCAGGGCGAAGACGCCCACCAGGCCCATGACGATCTGCATCAAGCAGCTCCTGAATGCGTAGGTGTTACGTTGAGGACAAGGCAATAGCGCTGGCCACAGGACGTATGGCCAAAACTGGCGCGTACTCTACCAGTATTTTTGCCCTCTGTCGGAGTCTGCCACTAACGTTTGACGCATTTTTTGTGAATCGCGCGAGGCGTGCCTGCGTCAACACGCACGAGGCCCGCCATGAGCGAGCCGCGTACCTTCCGTCGTGATGTTCCGACGTGATGCCGAGTCTGCCCGCTGTCAGGTGCCGGCGCCCGGCAGGCGGCTGGCCGGCAGGGGGCCTGACCCCGAGCCCGGCGGCGTCTGTGATGACTTGCTGGCCGCGCCCTTGTCGGCCTGGGGAGCGTCGGCCTTGTCGGTCCTGGGCTGGGAAGACTTGTTCAGCTCCGGCGAGTCGGCATGGATCAGGCTGATCAGCGTCTCGCCGGCCTTGGGTTCCAGCGCCACGGCCGTGTTGGCGATCCGGATGCGACCCTGACTGCTGATGCAGAACAGCGGCAGCAGGCGCTCTTCATGAATCCTGCGGTAATCCTCGAGGCTGAAGCTCTCGGTGATACGCGCACGCCGGAACTGAGCGCCCTGAGAGAGCAGGCTCGCCAGCTTGGCATAGGTGATCTTGCCATCGAACAGCAGCGGCAGATGCCCCAGCGCCTGGTCCTGCTGGCGCTTGGCATTCTTGCCATTGTCCTCGGCGAGTCGGAAGACACGCCCATGACCCAGGATGTGCTCGAAGTGCAGCGCGGCCAGGCTATTGAGTTCGCGATAGGGCGACAGCGGCATCAGGTGGCCGATGCCGGTCAGCTCGAGATGCTGGGCGGCATGCTCGGAGAGCGGATTGCCGTAGTAGACCGGCAGGCCCGCCATGCGCGCTTCCTGCACGGCGTCCCAGTTGGTATCGGTCAGGCGCACCGAGAAGCCGGCATCGACCAGTTCACGGGCGACCTGGCGCGACACCGAGTTGGCGCCCAGGATCAGGAACCCCGAGGGCGGTGGCTCGCCGACGCCCAGCACCTTGACGATGGGACGCGACAGCAGACTCTGGACCACCACGGTGCCGATGATGACCAGGAAGGTCATCGGCACCAGCATCTCGGCGCCCTCGATGCCCTGGGATTCGAGCTTGAGGGCGAACAGCGAGGCGACCGCTGCCGCGACGATGCCACGCGGTGAAAGCCAGGCCAGCAGGGCCTTCTCGCGCAGCGTCAGCCCGCTGCCCAGGGTGCACAGCCAGACCGTCAGGGGGCGTGCGACCCACATCAACACCGCCAGGAAGATCCACGCCGGCCACGACAGCAGGGACAGCTGCTCGACGGTCAGGCGCCCCGCCAGCAGCAGGAACAGTCCCGAGATCAGCAGGACCGTCAGGGTCTCCTTGAACTCTATGATCTGCTGGGTCGGCACGCCGCGCATGTTGGCCAGCCACACGCCCATCACGGTGACGGTCAGCAGGCCGGATTCATGGAACAGGGTGTTGGAGATGGCGAACAGCCCCAGCATCACCATCAGGGTGCCGAAGTTGTGCAGCTTCTGCGGCAGCCAGAAATGACGCAGCACCAGCCCCCAGCACCAGCCACCCAGTGCCCCCATGCCGAGCCCGAGGCCCACCGTCTGGGCGAACAGCAACAGGGTATGCGAGGCCGCATTGCCGGTCATGCCGAGCGCGACGTACTCATAGACCAGCACCGCCAGCAGCGCGCCGACCGGGTCGATCATGATGCCTTCCCAGCGCAGGATCTGGGTCAGGTTGCCGCGCGCGCGCAGCGTCTGCAGCAATGGCATCACCACCGTCGGACCTGTCACCACCAGCAGGGCACCGAGCACGGCGGCCATCTCCCAGCGCATGTCGAGCAGATAGTGGGCGGCCACGGTGCCGATCACGCCGGTGATCACCACGCCGGTGGTGACCAGTCGCCTGACGATATGGCCATGGCCGCGCAGGTCCTTGAAGTCCAGCGTCAGGCTGCCCTCGAACAGGATGACCGCCACCGCCAGCGAGACCAGCGGGAACAAGAGATCGCCGAGCAGCTCATCCGGCTTCAGCCAGCCCGTGACGGGGCCGGCGAGGATGCCGACGATCAACAGCGGCAGGATGGCGGGCAGACGCATGCGCCAGGCCAGCCACTGGCAGCCGAGGGCCATCAGACCGATCAGGGTCAGGGCCAGAGCAGGTTCGGTCATCGGGTGTCTTCCTTGGAGTCAGCGAAAATGAGCGGTGCCACTGTTGCGGTCACCGCTCATCGTTTCGTTGTGTCTCAGCCGTCTGCCAGTGGCCCTTGTCCCTGCTGGTCTGTACAGGCTTGAAGCAGGGGGCAGGCGCCACTCAGCTGCCGCGCGGCAGGCCGAAAGGGCGCAGCCTAGCGATTGATTCCGTGGTATGCAACGTCGCGTTGCCTTATCGCGCTCTCCTCATTTCCTTTCTCTCTCGTGCCCGCGTGATGGCGTCGGGCAGACGCGATCACTCATTGGGCGCGACGCAGCAGCGGCAGCAATGCCTGCAGCGGATGCGGCAACTGGCTGCCGGAGAAACGCTTGCTCTGACTGCGGCACGAATAGCCACTGGCGACCAGCTTGCCCTGATTGGCGTCGTCTTCGACCACGGCCTTCCACGACAGGTCATAGATGGCACGCGAGGTCTCGAGATTGCGCGCTTCGTGGCCGTAGGTACCGGACATGCCGCAGCAGCCGGTGGCGATGGTCTCGAGCTTGAGGCCGAAGGCGGAGTAGACCTGCTGCCAGGCCTTGGCCGAGCCCGGGGCATTGGTGCTCTCGGTACAGTGGCTCAGAAGCTTCATGCCCGGGTCCATCTTGCCCAGTACTGTCTTGGTGACGCCGACCGGCAGCAGCTTGCGCAGGCTGATCAGCCATTCCTGCAGCAGCAGGACATCGGGGACCGCGTCCGGGCCGAGGGTCTTCACGTACTCCTGACGATAGGTCAGGGTCATCGCCGGGTCGATGCCGACCAGCGGCACGCCGAAGTCGGCGATCGCCTTGAGACGCTCGGCCTGGGTACGCGCGGTACGCTGGAAGGCGCCGGTGAAGCCCTGCACCTGCAGCGGCTTGCCGTTGGGGGCAAAGGGCGCGACGAAGACATGGATGTCGAGTCGCGACAGCAGCTCGATGATGTCGATCACCAGCTGGGCCTCGAAGTGGCTGGTGAAGGCGTCCTGCACCAGGATCACGCTTCTGGCCTTCTGGGATTCGGTCAGGCGGCCCAGCTGGGTCGGCGTCGCCTCGGACACGCCCCAGCTCTTGAGCTGTCTGCGCAGGCTGGCGCGTGACAGGCGCGGCGCATCGACCATGCCGATCGGGCCTTCCAGCAGACGATTGACCAGCTTGTTGGTCAATAGGCCGTTATAGAGCGGCGTGACGCGCTCGGCCCACGGCAGCACGAATTCGAGGCTGCCGATCAGGTAATCGCGCAGCGGACGCTGATAACGATGGTGATAGACCTCAAGGAAGCGGCTGCGGAAATCGGGCACGTTGACCTTGATCGGGCACTGGCCCGCGCAGGACTTGCACGCCAGGCAGCCGGACATGGCTTCATAGACCTGCTGGTCGAAGTTGGCGTCAGACTGACCCTCAGCCTGTGCGGTGCCGGCACGGCGTGCCTTGAGCGAGGCGCTGATGCGCGCCGGCAGACGCGCCAGCCACATGGCGGTGCCCTTGAGGCCCGGGGTACGCGCGGCCTGGGCTTCGGCGATCACGTCGCGTCCGGCGTTGCCTTCCAGGCGCAGCCACTCACGCATCAGGCTGGCACGTCCCTTGGGCGAGTGGATGCGCTGGCGGGTCGCCTTCCACGACGGGCACATGGCGTCGTTGGGGTCGTAGTTGTAGCAGGCGCCATTGCCATTGCAGTAGACGGCACTGGCGTATTCCTGCCACACGCGCTCATCGATCTGACGGTCGAGATCGCCGCGCATGGTCACGTCATCGATGCGCATCAAGCGGGGATCGAAGGCTTCGACGGCGCTGTCAGCGTGATCACGCTTGTCGCTTTCGCTGCTCCCTTCGCTGCCCCCTTCGCTGGCGCCAGCGTCACGCGTGCCAGCGTCGTCGACCAGCGCCACTGACAGGCGCGGGGAGGCGATCTTGCCCGGATTGAGCTGGTTGTGCGGGTCAAAGGCTGCCTTCACGTCCTGCAGCGCGCCGTAGAGACTGCCGAAGAAGCGAGGCGAGTACTCGGAGCGCACGCCCTTGCCGTGCTCGCCCCACAGCAGGCCACCGTACTTGTGGGTGAGGGCGGCGACCTCATCGGAGATCTCGCGGATCATCGCCTGCTGGGCGGGGTCCTTCATGTCCAGCGCCGGGCGCACGTGCAGCACGCCGGCATCGACATGCCCGAACATGCCATAGCGCAGGCCACGGGCATCCAGCGCGGCGCGGAATTCGGCGATGTAATCGGCCAGATGCTCCGGCGGAACGGCGGTGTCCTCGACGAAGGGCAGCGGGCGGGCTTCGCCGTCGACATTGCCCAGCAGGCCCACCGAGCGCTTGCGCATGCCATAGACACGACCGATCTGCGCGCGACCGCGGGCTTCGGTGAAGCCGAGACGCTCGACGCTGGTATCGCTGGCCAGGTGCTCGCTGAAGGCGCGGACCTTGGCATCCAGCACCTCTTCGCTGTCGGCATTGAATTCGATCAGGTTGATGCCGCCGATGGCCGGGGTGCCTTCGGCGCTGGCCGGGAAGAATTCCTCGACGCTGTCCCACACGAAGTCCTGCATGGCGAGGTTGAGCACGGTGTCATCCACCGTCTCGATGGAGGTCGGGCGATTGCCCTCGACCGCCATCAGCGCCTTGGCGTCGCGCAGTGCATCCATGAAGCTTGCGTAGCGCAGGTTGATCAGCGTCGAGCAGGGCGCGATGGGCAGCGCATTCAGCTCGGCCTCGACCACGAAGCCCAGCGTGCCCTCGGCGCCGCACAGCAGGCTGTTGAGGTTGAAACGCCCATCGGCCTCGCGCAGGTGGGCGAGGTCGTAGCCGGTCAGGCAGCGGTTGAGCGGCGGGAAGATGTCGGCGATTTCCTCGGCGCGCTCATCGGCGATCGCGCGTGCGGTGCGGTAGACCTCACCGACGCGGTCATCACGTGCGCACAGTGTCTCGAGCTCGGCATCATCGATGGCATGGCTCGACAGCCGTGTCCCGTCGAGCAGAACGCTGTCGAGCGCCAGCACGTGATCACGCGTCTTGCCGTATTCGCAGCTGCCCTGACCGGAGGCATCGGTATTGATCATGCCGCCAATGGTGGCGCGGTTGGAGGTCGAGAGCTCCGGGGCGAAGAACAGGCCATGCGGCTTGAGCGCGGCATTCAGCTGGTCCTTCACCACGCCGGCCTCGACGCGCACGCGGCGGTTCTCGACATCGATCTCGAGAATGCGGTTCATGTGCCGCGAGACGTCCACCAGCACGCCGTCATTGAGCGACTGGCCATTGGTGCCGGTACCGCCGCCGCGTGGCGCCAGGGTGACGCCCGAAAAGCGTGGCTCGTGGGAGAGGCGCGCGATGCGCTGGACATCCTCGGCATGGCGCGGGTAGACCACGGCCTGAGGCAGCACCTGATAGAGCGAGTTGTCGGTCGACAACACGGTGCGGTTGGCATAGTCCGGACTGATGTCACCGGCAAAGCCTGCATCTCGCAGGGCGGCCAGGAAGTCCAGATAGAGGGAATCGACGGGGGCGGGCATATCCAGCAGGCGTTCGGTCATGATCTCGCTCGGGCAGTGAGTCGCGTCAGGCAGGCATCCAGGGCCAATGGGCCTAAGCTTACCTGAGCTGGGCGTGTGGCCCCAGCCCAGCGCGGCATTGCGTCACTCGCGAGACGGGAATTCAGGTGAAAGGAGTGAGGAATGACTACGCTGTGAGGAGTCATCAAATCAAGGCGTGTGCGCCCGAATGCAAGCAGCAAGGGGGATGATGTGCACATGCTGCGGGCGATTGTCAGGCGTCAGTCGCCGCTTCAGTGGTACCGTCAGCCATCGCAAGGCAGGCCGTCATGGCGTATCCCCTCCGTTTCTTCCCTTGAAGCTGTCTTCCCTCTTCCGCTGAGTCATCAGGAGTTAGCTCATGGCATCGTCCACCTATTCCTCGACCTCCACCTGTCATCGCGAGTCTCGCCAGCCGCCCACGCGATTGGGAGTGCTGGGGGTGGGGGAGTTGGCGGAGTCATTGCTGGTCGCGTTGGCGCGCGGTTGTCAGCGCGAAGGCCGCTCGCGGCATGATCTGGAATTTCATCTCTCGCCGCGCAACGACGTGCGCAGTCACCGTCTGGGCTGGCGTTTCGGTGCCATCCGCCACGCAAGCAACGTCGCGGTGTGTGAATCGAGCCTGTGCCTGCTGGTCGGGGTGCGACCAGAGCAGCTCGAGGCACTGGCAAGTGAACTGCGTGAAAGCCACGCGCTGAGCAAGGACCATCACCTGATGGTGCTGGCGGCCGGGGTGCCACTGCAGCAGCTGCAGCGCTGGTTCGCGCCGGCGCGAGTGGTGCGGGTGATGACGGGGCTGGCGGTCTGTGAAGGGCAAAGCGCCCTCACGCTCTATCCGGAAGACCCGCTGACGCGCGACCTGCTCGGGCCGGCGGTCCGGCAGATCATCGCCTTCGATGATGAAGCGGCCTTCGAGGCCAGCATGCTGGCGGTCTGCGTGAATGCCTGGCAGATGGCGCAGCAGCAGGCGTTGCTCGACTGGTTCCAGACGGTGCCCGGCATGAGCGGCCCCCAGGCGCGCCTGTTGCTGATGGCGCAGTTGCGTGATGCGCTGGCCTTGATGGAAGCCCACCCCGATACCCCGCCCGGCGAGCTTGCCTCGCGTATCGGCACCCCCGGCACCTGGACGGCACGCGGTCTGGAGCAGCTCGGGGGCAAGGAAGGCGCGCATCGCCAATGGCAGCATGTGCTGGAGCAACTGCGCGCGGAGATCGAGCAGGGCAGTGTGTCCCCCGGCAGTGAATGAGTCGCTCTGACGCCTGATGCCTTTCGCTCTCAGCCACCCTCAGACACCCGCGATGCCCATTGGTCAGGAGGCGCATCGCGGGTGTCGTGCTTTGTTCAACCTGCCTTTCGTGAGTCGTGGATTCCCCGTGGCTGGCGATTTTCCTACAATGGAGCGCTAGGCGGCACCCTCGGGTGCCAGAGTGGCTGGCGGCCGATCCATGGCGTTGCCCAGCGCTCACTCGCAATGAATCGAGCACGGGGCATACAAGGCACATGGGAACCTGGTTGGCAGTAGCAGCGGGCGGCGCCATCGGGGCGCTGGGACGGTATCTTGTCAGTGGCTGGATCGTCGGCGCCGCCGGGCGTGGTTTCCCGTGGGGGACCCTCGGCGTCAATCTGATCGGCAGCTGCCTGATGGGGTTCCTGTTCATCTGGGTGACCCAGGAGCTCAAGCTGGCCCCCGTCTGGCAGGCGATCATGGTGGCCGGCTTCACCGGCGCCTTCACCACCTTTTCCACCTTTGCCCTCGAGGCGCTCAATCTGATGATGAGCGGACGCATGCTGGCGGGGCTGGTCTATGTCGCCGTCAGTGTGGTGGCGTGTCTGGGCATGGTCGCGCTGGGCATGAAGATCGCACGCGTTCTGCTGTGATTCCCGCGCCCGAGCGCGCCATCCTGTCGCCTGGGCGGCTGCGAAGCAGGGCATGGCTGAGGTAGACTAGTGCGCATAACCTTTCCGCGCCGCGATGCGGCCTGAGTGATCCGACGAGAGAGCCTTCCCACATGCTGGACCCGAAACTTCTGCGCGCTGATCTTGAAGCGACTGCCGAGCGCCTCGCACGTCGTGGCTATCAGCTGGATACCGAAGCCTTTGCCGCGCTGGAAGCGCGCCGCCGTGACCTGCAGGTCGAGACGGAATCCCTGCAGAACGAGCGCAACACCCGCTCCAAGTCCATCGGTAATGCCAAGGCACGCGGCGAAGACATCGCGCCGCTGCTGGCAGAAGTCAGTGATCTGGGCGAGCGTCTCGACGCCGCCAAGTCCGAGCTCAATGAGCTGCAGGCCAAGGCCGACGCCATGGCGGCCAGCCTGCCGAACCTGCCGGACGCCGAAGTGCCGGAAGGCGCTGACGAAAGCGACAACGTCGAGCTGCACCGCTGGGGCACGCCGCGTGAATTCGATTTCGACGTGCGCGACCACGTCGACCTCGGTGAGCTCAAGGGCCAGCTGGACTTCGAACTGGCGGTCAAGATCACCGGTTCACGTTTCGCCGTGATGCATGGCTCCATCGCGCGCCTGCACCGTGCGCTGGTGCAGTTCATGCTCGACAAGCAGACGCTGGAGCATGGCTACGAAGAATATTACGTACCCTATATCGTCAACCGCGACTCCCTGATGGGCACCAGCCAGCTGCCCAAGTTCGAGGAAGACCTGTTCAAGCTCAACGACGATCGTGATTTCTTCCTGATCCCGACCGCCGAAGTGCCGCTGACCAACATGGTGCGTGACGAGATCATCGACGCCGGCAGTCTGCCGCTCAAGTTCACCGCCCATACCCCGTGCTTCCGCAGTGAAGCCGGTGCCTATGGCCGTGATACCCGCGGCATGATTCGCCAGCACCAGTTCGACAAGGTCGAGATGGTGCAGGTCGTCGCGGCGGAGAAGAGCGACGAAGCCCTCGAAGAGATGCGCGGCCACGCCGAAGCCATCCTGCAGGCGCTGGAACTGCCGTACCGTGCCGTGACCCTGTGCACCGGCGACATGGGCTTTGCCGCCGCCAAGACCTATGACCTGGAAGTCTGGCTGCCGAGCCAGGCGACCTACCGCGAGATTTCCTCCATCTCCAACTGCCGTGACTTCCAGGCGCGCCGCATGCAGGCGCGTGTGCGTGTCGAAGGTCAGAAGAAGCCGCAGCTGGTGCATACCCTGAATGGGTCCGGTCTGGCCGTGGGCCGCTGCCTGGTCGCCGTGCTGGAAAACCATCAGAACGCCGATGGCTCCATCACTGTGCCGCAGGCGCTGCGTGGCTACATGGGCGGGGTGGAAACCATCAACGTCTGAGGTGCGTGAATCGCCGTAGTGGATTCTCGTAGTCAAGGCCCCCGCTTTCCCATGGAAGCGGGGGCCTTCGTTTATCGCGGAGACAGAGGCCTCGCCCGATCGCACCACTCGTTATTCCCTCTGCGCGACTACAACGTAGCATCAGGGTTGTTATTCTTATTGGTTATTTTAGAGAGTGGTTTTTATGCTCTAAAATGCGACCCATCGAAGGCTGCTCCCCAGCCTCGCCGCGTTTGTGGATGTGCCCCATGGAATTTCTCAATCTCTCCTGTGACCCCTCACGACTCCAGCTGTGCCTGATCGGTGGCGGCCAGGAGGCTGTCGCGCTGGCCGAGCGTTTCGCCGGTCTCGGTGCAGACCTGTGTGTCTACGGTGATGCCCGCATGCCGATGCTGGAGACCCTGTGTGGTCGTGAAGGTTGGGAGGTTGCCGATACCCTGTTACCCGTGCCGGCCCCCGGCCAGCTATGGCTGGTCGCCACCGGCAGCGAAGGGCGCGATCGCGGCATCCTGCGTCATGCGCGCGAGCAGCACGTGATGGTGTTCGCGCCGAGCCACCCCCGGGACTCCAGCGTGCGCCTGCCGCCGCGTCTGGTGGCCGGCGAAGCGGTATTGCCCGTGAAGGAGGAGGACCGCTTCACGGGCACGCATGGCCAGGTGGCGTTGGTCAGCGCGGGGCCGGGTGATCCGGAGCTGCTGACGCTCAAGGCGCTGCGCCATCTGCAGCAGGCCGATGTCATCATTCATGATCGCCTGGTCAGTCACGAGATTCTGGCGCTGGCCAATCCGGAGGCGCGTCGCCTGTATGTCGGCAAGGCGCGCAGCGATCACAGCGTGCCCCAGGAAGGCATCAATCAGGCGCTGGTGGATTACGCCCGCGCCGGGCATCGCGTGGTGCGCTTGAAGGGCGGTGACGCCTTCATCTTCGGACGCGGCGGGGAAGAGCTCGAGACCCTGGCCGGCGCCGGCATCAGCTTCGAGGTGGTGCCGGGCATCACGGCGGCTTCCGGTTGCGCGGCTTACGCGGGTATCCCGCTGACTCATCGCGACCACGCCCAGTCGGTGCGCTTCGTCACCGGCCACTTGAAGGATGGCAGCTGTGACCTGGATTGGGAGGCGCTGGCGCGTCCGGCCCAGACGCTGGTCTTCTACATGGGACTTGGCAGCCTGGGGCTGATCTGTGAGCAGTTGATCGCCAATGGTCTGGCGGCGTCTACGCCGATTGCGCTGGTCGAGCAGGGCACCACCGCGCGTCAGCGTGTGCATGTGGCAACGCTGGCCGACATGCCGGCGCAGATCGCTGGTCAGGGCCTCAAGCCGCCGACGCTGATCATCGTCGGGGATGTGGTCAAGCTGCACGATTCGCTCAAGTGGTTCTCGCCGAATGCCAACAGCAGCCTGGGGTGGGAAGATGGCAAGCACCCGACGCCGCTGGCCAATGTGGTATCGGTCTAGAGCGACCGTAGCGAAAGCGCTAAAAGCAGCGACATGAGCAGTGACAAGACGCCGCCTCGGTAACTCCGGGGCGGCGTCTTGCGTTGTTGGACTGGTTATCGCGGGCCTGATCATCGTGCTGGCGCATGGCTGGGCGGCTCTTGGGCCAAGGTCGAGATGACGTGGCATCTGATTGCGCCTATTGTTTCAAGCAATCGTTTGAATTCTGCTGAGCGAAGCCCGTCGTTCATCACGGGGTGAGAGGCAAGTCTTTCGCGAAAGCCCTAAGCACATGAGTCAGTGAGGACAGTGATATGGCCAAGTATCAGGCGCCACTCAAGGATGCACGCTTCATTCTCGATGAGGTGTTCGCCGCCGAGCAGGAATGGGCGGGCATGGCAGCCACCGAAGAGGTGAATATCGAGCTGGCCGAGGCGATTCTCGAGGAAGGTGCGCGCGTGACCCAGGCCGAGCTGCTGCCACTCAACCTGAGCGGTGACGCCGAGGGTGCGCGTTTCGAGAATGGCCACGTCACGACACCCAAGGGCTTCAAGGAGGCCTATCGGGTGCTCGCCGAAGGCGGCTGGATGGGGCTGGGCGGTAATCCTGAATACGGTGGTCAGGGCATGCCCAAGATGCTCACCGTGGCCTTTGAAGAGATGCTCTACGCCACCAATACCAGTTTCGCGCTCTATCCGGCACTGAATGCCGGCGCCTGTCTGGCGGTGGATAGCCATGCGCCGGAGTCCGTCAAGCAGGTGTTTCTGCCGCGCATGTATGCCGGCGACTGGCTGGGCACCATGTGTCTGACCGAGCCGCATTGCGGCACGGATCTCGGCCTGATCCGCACCCGTGCCGAACCCCTCGAGGGCGATGACCCGCTGCTGGGGCTGCCGCGCTATCGTCTCACCGGCACCAAGATCTGGATCACCGGCGGCGAGCACGACATGGTCGACAACATCGTGCATCTGGTGCTCGCCAAGCTGCCGGATGCGCCGCCGGGGACACGCGGCATCTCGCTGTTTCTGGTCTCCAAGCACCTGCTTGATGCCGATGGCCAGCCGACGGCACCGAATGCGGTCAGCTGTGGCTCCATCGAACACAAGATGGGCATCAAGGGCAGCGCGACCTGCGTGATGAACTTCGACGGTGCCGAAGGCGTGCTGATCGGCGAGCCGCATCAGGGGCTGGCGGCGATGTTCACCATGATGAACTACGAGCGTCTTTCTATCGGCCTGCAGGGGCTGGGGTTGGGCGAGGTGGCCTATCAGAGCGCGATGGACTTCGCCGCCGAGCGTCTGCAGAGCCGGGCACCGACAGGCGCCAAGGCGCCTGACAAGCCGGCCGACCCGATTCTGGTGCATCCTGACGTGCGGCGCATGGCGCTTGAGGTGCGCGTCTGGAACGAGACCGGGCGCGCCTTTGCCGTCTTCGTGGGCCAGCAGCTGGACCGCGTCAAATATCACGCCGATGACGCGGTGAAGGCCGACGCGGATGCGCTGGTGCAATTCATGACGCCGATCGCCAAGGCGCTGCTGACCGACCGTGGCTTCGATGCCACCGTCATGGCGCAGCAGCTCTATGGTGGCAATGGCTACTGCGTGGAGTGGGGCGCCGAGCAGTACGTGCGCGATGCACGCATCGCGATGATCTACGAAGGCACCAACGGCATTCAGGCGATGGATCTGGTCGGGCGCAAGCTCTACCGCAACCGTGGCGCCCATGTGGCGAGCTTTGCCGCCCTGGTGCGAGCCGAGCTTGAGCGTCAGGCCGATGACGCCCAGACCCGCCCGTTCGCCGAGGCCTGCAAGACGGAGCTGGCGCGCCTGGAGCGAGTGTCCGAGCAGTTGCTGGCCCGCGCCGATGACAACCCGGAAGAGCTGGGCGCGGCGGCCTGTGACTACCTCAACCTGGCGGGGCTGTGTGTCTACAGCTATCTGTGGCTGCGCATGGCGCGTGCTGCGGCGCGTGGACTGGCGCAAGCAGGTGCCAGCGGTGAGGGCTTCTATCGCCGCAAGCTGGCGCTCGGGGAGTACTTCGTGGCACGCGTTCTGCCGCGCGCCGTCGCCCTGGAAGCCCAGATCACTGCTGGCGCAGCGCCATTGATGGCCTTCAGCCTCGAGGATTTCGCGCCGGAGCAATGACGCAAGCCACAAGTCACAAGTCACCGTGACCGTCAGTAGCGTCCAATGAAAAGCCCAGCGACCGTGTCAGGTCGCTGGGCTTTTTGTGTTGTCGGAATCCCTGTCCACCGGGCCGTGTCGGCAAGCTTGCATGCCCACTGGCCGCTCATGACCGCTCGGTCGGCTCATCCTGCTTCAGCAACCAGTCACGCATGGCGGGGAACAGCTCGACCAGCACGAACAGCGGCCCGATCAGCAGCTGCCGCAGGTCATCGAGGAAGGCCGGTTTGCGGCCCTCGATACGATGGCCGACGACCTGACCGATCCAGGCGACCACGAAGGCTGCCAGCATCATCGGTGTTACCGGCCAGTTGAGCCCGAGCATCACGAACATCAGCGCCAGGCTTGCCAGGGCCCAGACGGCCATCACGCCAAGTACCCTGGGAGAGAAGCGCGCATAGACGGCCAGGACCGCCAGGGTGACCACGCCACCGGGCAGCATCCACACACCCAGCCCCGGTTCACTCGATAGCCCCTGCCCCCCGAGCAGTCTCCACAGCAGGATCAAGCTGGCAGTGAAGATGACCGGCACGCAGACAAGATGCATGCGGATGTTCTCACGATGCTGATGACTGGCCGCGTAGTGCTCGAGAGCTTCATGCAGACGCCGGTGAGCGGCTGTCTTGACATGAGGGTGCGATAATATACCCATGAGACATTCTCCAGACAGACATTGAAAATGCCCGCATGCGCAGGTGCGCAGCGGGATCGATGGCGTGTTATGTCAAGGAGCAATGGCGTGAGCCAGCAGGGTCCGGCAACCCTGCTGGCTCCTGTCAGCGTAGCGTATTGCCACGCGGACAGCCTGTGTCAGCACAGGGCTGACTGTCGAATCCGGCACTTTTCAGACGTGAATCAAGTGGCCCTGGCCCTTCAGAGATGGAACTGACCGCAGGCTTCCGGCTGATGCAGGATGGCTTCCAGGCGGATGACGTCACTCTGGCCATCTTCCCGGGGCAGCGTGATCTGCTCGCCGACCGCCATTCCCAGCAGCGCGATGCCCAGCGGTGACATGATGCACAGCGCCAGTGAGGTCTCTTGCTCTTCGGGTTGCGGCAGGTGGCTGCGCAGCGACATGCATTCGCCATCCTCCGGGGTAGGGTAGTGCAGTGTCAGCTCGCTATCGCCGGAGCGCGACCCCTTGAGACGCAGGCGGCTACGCATGCTGACGCGGTCTTCGGGGAAGTCATCGGGGGGCACGATCTCTGCCTGGATCAGGCGGCTTTCGAGGCGAAGGGACAGCTCATCATCGTGTTGCTGAGCGTCGATCAGGCGCTGGAGGCGGTCAGCGTCCAGGCGATTGATGATCAGTCGTTGCCGAGTCATCGTGGGGTTCCTTGTTATCGAGTCACTGCGCGATATCATGCGCAGCAAGACGGCGCCAATCCTGGCTTGGTCAATACGGAGAGACGGACAGGGAATCCATCGGCCGTGATTGTCCATGGATTGTCCGCTAATTAATCCTAGCGGCTTTTGATGGGAGGCGGGAGTCGTCTGTTGCCGACAACTTTCATGGCGCTGTCACCCAGGGCTGCCAATCTCACGCGAGACTCATCGATGTCGATTCTCTGGATATATCCGCTGGCGGCGCTCGCCGAGATCGCCGGCTGCTTCAGTTTCTGGGCCTGGTGGAAACTGGAACGCAGCCCCGGTTGGCTGATTCCCGGCATGCTCAGCCTGGCGCTGTTCGCCTGGCTGCTTTCACTGGTCGACGTCAGTCACGCCGGGCGCGCCTTTGCCGTCTATGGCGGTGTCTATATCGCCGCGTCAGTGGCCTGGCTGTGGCTGGTCGAGCAGCAGTTGCCCAGTCGCTGGGACCTGCTGGGGACACTGGTCTGCCTGGCGGGCAGCGCCATCATCGTGCTGGGCGCCCGTGCGCAATGAGCGCAAATGTCTTGTTTATTAGTATTTTATTAAATATGTCGGGCGTTGAGCATGAGAGCGCTCATTGTTGGGTATACTGCGCCAAGATGAGGCAATGACCCTCGGGATTCGATCTGACGCAATGAGGCACCAGCATGCAGTGGGAATGGTTATGGGGGCTGGGCGGCCTTGGCATCGGCGGTTTCATTGGCTTCTGGCTCGGTCGCTGGCGGCCGCGCAGAGAGGAATGGAATCAGGCCGTGCAACCACTGCTATCGGCATTGGTGGAGGCGGAGCCAGACGTTGCGCGTGGTGAGCGGCTGGCGCTTGATCCCTCGCTGCTCGACGCCTTTCGCCAGGTGGCCTCGCGTCGCGAGTTCTATCGCTTCACCAGCGGAATCGAATACGTGAACCTGCAACTCGCCGCGGCGCATGCCGCGCATCATGACCGTGAAGAGCGCCAGCTGTTGCTGGATCAGGCGCGTGTCAGCCTGGCCAATCTGCAGGACAGCCTAAGACGACGCTGAGGTTCGTCCAGACGCGCGAATGCCTCACCGCAGATCGCCGGGGGCGCAAGGCAGAGGAACGCAGAGCAGGAGAGCGTAGAGCAGGTTGTTTGCAAAGCAGAGCGCGGGCGTGAAGCGGATATAGCAACCGACGGGAAGGCACTGACGATGATGATGGGTGCAGAAGGCATCAGATGACACGACGCATGCACGACAGACAAAAGCGGGAGGACTTGCTGACTGCGCGAGGCAGTTGGGGAGCATCAGCAGAGTATGCTGATGGTGCGGAAGGGGGGACTCGAACCCCCACACCTTGCGGCACCAGAACCTAAATCTGGCGTGTCTACCAATTCCACCACTTCCGCGAGAAGCAGGGCTGCATTTTACCTGTGATGCCTTTCAAGTCAATCGCTTGTGTCGATTATCCCCTGAAATTCCCCGCCTTGTGCTGCGCCTTCAGCGCCTCACTCCTGTACGACATGCACGCTGCGTGATTCCAGCCCGCAGGGCAGTTGCAGATAGCTGGCGGCGCGCTCGGCGGCGTGGCGTGTATTGGAAAGATCTTCATCGCACATCCACGGCACGACGCCCAGGCAGGGGGCCCGCAGCGTGCGTGACAACGTCGCCATGTTGTCTTCGCTGACCTCGATATCCGCTTCCAGATGGTTGATGACATAGCCGGCGATCTCCAGCCCATCGCGCTCGATGGCCTCAAGCGTCAGGCGCGCATGATTGATGCAGCCCAGGCGCAGCCCGACGACCAGAATCACCGGCAAGCCCAGCTCGATGGCCAGGTCCGAGAAATCCTCATCGTCATTCAGAGGTACCCGCCAGCCGCCAGCGCCTTCCACCAGCAGCAGGTCGCGCGGTGCGCTTGTCTGCTGGCCCCGCACATGCGCCGCGATTTTCGCCACCTCGAGATTGACGCCCACCTGACGCGCGGCAATGTGCGGCGCGATGGCCGGCGCGAAGCGCCAGGGGTTGATGCTTTCATAATCCGCTTCCGGTTCGCACTGCGCCTGCAATGACAGGGCGTCGGCGTTGACCAGTCCATCGTGATTCTCGAAGCAGTCAGAGGCCACGGGCTTGAGGCCCAGCGTGGTCAGGCCGCGCAGGCGAGCACGTGCCAGCAGGGCGCTGGCGATGAAGGTCTTGCCGATTTCGGTATCGGTACCGGTCACGAAGGCGGCGATGCCATGTTCGGCTCGCGCAGGCAAAGCAGTGTCCCGTGACGAGCTATCCGCGGTTTTCATATCAGTTTTCATTGTATCCGAGCGAGGCAGGTAATTGCCTTCAAGCAAAGTATCAGTGTTATCCGTACGCAATTCTGAACGGTTTTTCGAGCACAAGTTCAATGACTTGATAGCTTACAGGCAATCCCTTCGCGGTACGTAACGTTTCATGCCGCGCCTTGGCCTGCTGCACCTCGGCACGTGTCAGGCGCCGGCCAGTGGCGGTCTGTGCCCCGATGCCCTTGATCGAGGCCATGACCGCAGCGACATCGGGATAGTGAAATATCCGCGGGCGTAACTGCCAGTGGCAGCGCAATCCGGCGGCTTCTGCATGGCGTGCAAGATGGGCGGCGCTGGGGAAGTGGCGCACGGAATCATCCGCGCGCTGCCAGGCATGGCGTACTTCCTTGAGGGTGCCGGGCCCCAGGGTGTTGATGTGCGCTCGAGCGCCGGGTTTCAAGGTGCGTGACAGTTCCGCGAGCCATTGCCGAGGGCTGTCGCACCATTGCACGGCCAGGCTCGAGAAGACCAGGTCCAGACTCGCATCGGCCAGTGGCAGGCGCTCGGCATCGGCGCGTAGCCAGTGCAGGCGTTCAGGGCTGCCACTCGCAAGCTCGCTCGTCTGGCGTGCGGCTGCACGCAGCATCTCAAGCGAGAGATCCAGCCCCATGCAGCAAGCCTCAGAGTAGCGCTGCGCCAGTTCGAGGGTCCAATGTCCGGGCCCACAACCGAGATCGAGCACACGGGCATCGGCCGGCAGCCGCTCAGGGAGCGAGGCGAACAGGGAGGCCGCCATGGCGTGCTGCGCCTGCGCCAGCGTGAGGTAGTCGGCAGCGCCGCGATCAAAGGCGCGGGCAACCTGCTGACGGCTCGTGGCAGGCGTGAGCGGGGGCGTTGCAAGCTCTGCAGGCGGCACGCTGGCGGCAATCGACATCTCAGGCCTCCTCGCTGATGTGCGTGACGTGGGTGGCGAGGCCCATGCGTGTAAGCAGGGCATCGGCAAGCGCCTCGGTCGCGCTCAATGGCAGGCAGTGGCCACCCTCGAATTCGGCAACCACCTGGCCCTGCGCGCGCAGCGCCGCACTCAGGCCCGGTGCCAGCAGCGGGTCCTGCTTGCCGAGCCAGAACTCGAGCGGTAACTCTGATTGAGGTGCCAGCGACATCTGGCGGCTGGCCAGTTCCGACAGTCCTGCCGCCAGCACCGCTTCGCGACTGACGGGGTGGTGACCGATCAGTTCGCGCAATTGCCTGAGGCAATCACGCGCAGAGGCCTCACCACTGGCCTGCCAGCGCAGAAAGTGTTGCCAGCTGGCGGTGGGGTTGCGCGCGAAGGCTGTGCGAAAGGTGTCCAACACCTCTGGTGCCAGGGCGGGAATCATCTGCTCCGCTGCGGCCTGGTCGATGAAGCTTGGCCCCATGGCCAGCGAGACAAGGGCGGCCGGTGCCTGCTCCTTCGCCAGCGCCTCGGCCCGCAGGGCGCCCAGCGACCAGCCCAGCCACAGGGTATCGGCGCCGCCCAGTGAGGCTCGCGAGGTAGTCGGTTCTGAGCCTGCCTGTGACTCGGCTTGCGGGCCTTCTTCTGGCCAATCCGGCGCGATGATCTCCAGCGGGCGACTCCTTGCCTCGTCAGCTGCCTCATCATCCGTCTCAGTGACGTGAGCGAGGCGTGCATGCAGGCAGGCGATCAAGGGCTGCCAGATGCGCGCATCGATGCCCCAGCCGCTGAACAGCACCAGACGAGTCAGTGTCATGGCGTGACTCCTTCTGGGCTGATGGTTGGGGAAGCCGAGCGGGGCTGGGCCTTTTCCGCTGCCAGTACCGCTTCGAGAGCCTCGAGCAGTGTCGCGATATCCTCGGCCGTGTGCTCGGCGGAGAAGGTGAAGCGCAGGCGCGAGCTGCCGGCGGGCACCGTGGGCGGGCGGATGGCCGAGACCAGTACGCCACGCTCGCGCAGTGCCGTGCTCCAGGCCAAGGCCCGCGCCTCGCTGCCCAGAATCAGCGGCTGAATCGGTGTCAGCGGGGCGGAGGGTGAAATGTTCGTGTCGGCTGACGACAGCCCGAGCGCGAGCCCACTGCCTGCCAGCAGATGCGTACAACCCTCACGGAACTGCTGCACGCGGGCCTGCAACTGCTCACGGCGTTGAGGTTCGTGCGCGACGATTTCCAGCGCCGCCAGAGTAGCGGCGGCGACATGCGGCGGTTGCGCGGTGGTGTAGATGTAGGGGCGCGCCAGCTGGATCAGGCTCTCGATCAGCGCATCGCTGCCGGCGACGAAGGCGCCGCTGCTGCCGAGCGCCTTGCCCAGGGTGCCGACCAATACCGGCACGTCAGCCAGCGGGGTATCGCGCCCGACCAGGCCTTCGCCATGCTCGCCCAGCACGCCCAGCCCGTGGGCATCATCGATCATCAGCCAGGCGCCGTGCCGGGCGCAGGCCTGGCTCAGGCCCGCGATATCGGCGCAGTCGCCATCCATGCTGAACACGCCATCGCTGATCACCAGCTTGTCATCGGCCCGGGAGCGCGCCAGCTGGCGCTCGAGGTCCTCAAGATCGCGATGGTGGAAGCGACGCGAGCGCACGGCAGTGGTGCCGGAGGACGCCAGGCGCGCGCCATCGAGGAGGCTGGCGTGATTGAGGCGATCATGGAAGATCTCGAGGCTGCGACCGGCCTCGCGCGAGGCGCTCGCCAGCGCATCGATCACGCCCAGATTGGCCATGAAACCGGTGGAGAACAGCAACGCGCGTGGCCGCCCGGTCAGCTCGGCCAGACGAGCCTCCAGCTGGTGGTGAGCGCGCTGGTGGCCATTGACCAGGTGAGCGCTGCCGCTGCCGACACCGAATTCACGCGCCGCGCGACAGCCGGCCTCGACCAGCGCCGGGTGGTTGGCCAGCCCCAGATAGTCGTTGGCGGTGAAGTTGAGCAGCGGGCGCGCCTCTGCATCGGCTGCCTGCCCGGCGAGGCTGACGTGGGGCCCTTGTGGGGAATCCAGTGTCAGGCGTCGGCGATAGCGACCGACCCGCTCACGCTGAGTGAGCAGGTCCTCCAGATGCGTGAAGCTGGCGCTGGACTGAGGGCTTAAGCGCGGGCGGGCGGGCGTGTCGGTGGCCACGAGCGATCAGACCACCAGGCCGCAGGGCTTGCGTTCGCGGACCTGGCCTTCGCTGCTGGCGGGCGTCGCCTCGCGCGTGGCGTCATAGAACAGGCTGCCCTCGACATTGGCACGTGCCTGTTCTTCCATGGCGGCCTTCAGGGCGGCTTCGCGCACTTCGTCGCTGGCGACTTCCTGGCGGGTCTCCGGGTGCAGACCGAGGCGCTCGAACAGCTCGCGGTCACGGTTGGCCTGCGGGTTGTCGGTGGTCAGCAGACGCTCGCCATAGAAGATGGAGTTGGCGCCGGCGAGGAAGGCCAATGCCTGGGTGGAATCGTCCATCTGCTCGCGGCCGGCGGACAGGCGCACGTGGCTCTTCGGCATCATGATGCGTGCTACGGCGATGGCGCGGATGAACTCGATGGGATCGAGGTCATCGACGTTCTCCAGCGGCGTGCCCGCCACCTTGACCAGCATGTTGATCGGCACCGATTCCGGCTGCGGCTCCAGATTGGCCAGCTGACGCAGCAGGCCGGCACGGTCGGTCGTGGTCTCGCCCATGCCGAGGATGCCGCCGGAGCACACCTTCATGCCGGCTTCGCGCACGCTGGCCAGGGTGTCCAGGCGCTCGCTGTAGCTACGCGTGGTGATGATCTCGCCGTAGTACTCCGGTGAGGTGTCCAGATTGTGGTTGTAGTAGTCGAGGCCGGCATCCGCGAGCTTTCTGGCCTGATCGGTATCGACCATGCCCAGCGTCATGCAGGTCTCGAGTCCCAGCGACTTCACCTGACGCACCATCTCGGTGACCACTTCGAGGTCGCGCTCACGCGGGCTCTTCCAGGCCGCACCCATGCAGAAGCGGCTGGCGCCGGCGTCCTTGGCGGCACGTGCCTGCTCGACCACCTTCTCGATCTCCATCAGCTTTTCCTTGCCAAGGCCGGTGTTGTAGTGGCCGGACTGCGGGCAGTACTTGCAGTCTTCCGGGCAGGCGCCGGTCTTGATCGACAGCAGGGTGGAGACCTGGACCGCATTCGGATCGAAGTGCTGGCGGTGCACCTGCTGGGCACGAAACAGCAGGTCATTGAAGGGCAGGGCGAACAGCGCCTCGATTTCCGCGACGCTCCAGTCATGGCGTACCACGCTGTCATCGGCAGGCGCAGGGATATTCGTGGCTTGTGTGGTCACGCGGGAGGCTTCTACGGTCATGAGCTTGAGGTCCTTCATCAGGCGGGCAGAGCGAGAGCGCGCTGAGCCGGTCATCCGTGGGTGAGTCCGGGAGTCGGCAGCCGAGCTGGCAAGTGGCCAGTCAACGCATCGAATAAGGTCAGGTTAACTGAGATGATAGAGTTTCCGCGGGCGCTGTCAACGATGAGAGCTATGCTGGTTGACCACTGGCAGCTGTCGCGACCCTGCGCCTTCTGTCAGCGTCAGCTGACGACAGCCATGCCCGGCGCGACCGAACGGCAGAGCGCTTCAGTTTCACCTCCCCCTTCATTTTCCTCTCTAGCGACTTGCTCGCCTCATGAGCGAGGGCTGTCATCGCGCCGCGAGTGGTGCGACGCCTGCGAGGCGAGAATCGCGCGCAATCAGCATGCCTGTCCGCGTTGTGCTGAGCCTGTCGCCTCATTGGCCTTGAGTCAGCAGGCCTGTGCGCGGTGCCTGTCGTCACCGCCCGCCTTTGCACGCTGCTTTGCGCCGCTGCGGTATGAAGGGTTGCTGGCGGGGCTGTTCCAGCGCTACAAGGACCAGCATCAGCGCCGCGCTGGGCGACTGCTGCGCCAACTCATGCAGCGGGAGCTCGTGCACTTCTGTCGCGAGTGGCGCCAGACGCACCCTCACGGCGCAGTGCTGCTGGTACCGGCAGATGCCTATCGTCGTCGCCAGCGCGGCCATGATGCGCTGGCAGAGCTGTGTCGCGGGCTGAGCCCCGCCATTGCTGGCCATCAGCGGGATATGGCGCGGGTGCGCGGCAGGCGCATGCCGCACGAGGCGTCAGTCGCGGTAGTCAGGGCAGCGCCGGATCAGCGCCTGCGGGATAGGCGCGGGCGTCTGAAAGCGCAGCGTGGGCGTTATGACATTGACGGCCTCTTGCCCGAGCACGTGCTGCTGATCGATGACGTCATGACCAGTGGTGCGACGCTCGACAGTCTTGCTCAGGCCTGCCTGCGAGCCGGTGCCCGTGAGGTCGATGCCTGCGTGCTGGCGCGGACTCCCCTGACCTTGCGCGGGGCGCTGTGACCCGCAAACGCGACACGAAGTAGAGCTGCCCGACACATGCCGCCGGGGCTGAGCCTCGAAACAGGCGTTGAACTCAGCGGGCAGGCGGGGTCAATCAGGGAGAAGACTGGCGTGCAGAGGGTCTAATCTCATAGCATGCAAGGTCCGGCAGCCGTTTGCTGGTCCATGCCCGAGGAATTGCCATGCCTATTGATCCTGTTTCCCCCGATGACTCGCAATCTTCCGGCACCTCGCGCGAGTTGGATGCGCGCTCCAATGGCAACACCTGGTCGACGACATCCGCGCCAGAGGGCCATGGAGACACGCGTTTTCATCCCTTCGATGCTCTCGCGCCGGACCGTGTCGTGGCCGCTGTCGAATCGCTGGGCTTCTGGTTGCCCGGCGAGCCGTTCGCGCTGAACAGTTACGAGAATCGTGTCTACCATCTCGCCGATGATGACCGACGTCGCTGGGTGGCCAAGTTCTATCGCCCCGAGCGCTGGAGTCGTGCCCAGATTCTCGAGGAGCACGCCTTCCTGGCCGAGCTGGATGAGGCCGGTGTCCCCGGCGCCCCCGCATGGGCGAACGAGGCCGGCGAGACGCTGCATCGATTCGAGGGCTTCGACTTCGCTCTCTTCCCGCATGTGGTGGGGCGCGCCCCGGAGCTTGAATCTGCCGAGCACCTCTATCAGCTGGGTGAGCTGATCGGTCGCGTGCACGCGGTGGGGCGCAAGAGCGCGTTTCGCGAGCGGGAGACGCTCTCGCCGCTGCGGATTCTCGAAGAGAGCTGCGCCAGCGTGCTGGCCTCCGAATGGCTGAGTGAGCGCCAGCGCGACAGCTACCAGCGCGTCATCGAGGCATTGCGCCCGTTGGTCGCGGAGCAGAGCTGGCCGGAAAGCGCCCTGATCCGTACCCACGGCGACTGCCACATCGGCAACATGCTGGGGCGCGATGACAGCTTCGCGCTGGTCGACTTCGATGACTGCCTGAGCGCCCCGGCGGTGCAGGACCTGTGGATGCTGTTGACCGGCCAGAGCGACCCGGAGCTGCACATGCAGCTGTCCGAAGTGCTGGAGGGCTACGAGCAGCATTGTGAGTTCAATCGCAGCGAGCTCAAGTGGATCGAGACCCTGCGCACACTGCGCATGGTGCGTCACAGCGCCTGGGTGGTGCGGCGCTGGTCGGACCCCGCCTTCCCGCAGGCCTTCTCGCATGTGGCAAGCCTGGGCTACTGGGACGACCACATTCGCAGCCTGGAACAGCAGCGCGTCGCGCTGTCTGCGCCGCGTTGGTTGGCCTAGCGATGGCGACATGGCCTGGTAGTCGTGACATGAGCTGGCAGTCGTGACTTGACCTGAAGGTCGTCGCGAGGCCTGAGCCCCTTTGGCGAAGTGAGTGACATCGCCCCTTCATGCGCCCCCATCGGTTACCGATGGGGGCGCATGTGTTGCATGGATACGACAATCGCGTGAACAGACCTGCGTTGACGGCATGCCTGAGGTAGAATCTGGCCCTGACATTGAACACGAAGTTATACGATTTCTTGCCATCTGATCGCTTGTGTATGACTTTTGTGCTTTACCCCTGCTATGCGTGCGCTAGTGCGCGCCCCTGACCGATACCATAGGCAGACGGATGACCGAAGAGATTGCCAACCACTACCGCCAGATCATCACCGCGTTGGGTGAGGATCCAGAGCGTGAGGGCCTGCTGGATACGCCCAAGCGCGCGGCCAAGGCCATGCAGTACCTGACTCATGGCTATCAACAGTCGTTGGAGGAGATCGTCAACGGCGCTGTCTTCACCTCCGATACGGACGAGATGGTGCTGGTCAAGGACATCGAGCTTTACTCGATGTGCGAGCATCACCTGCTGCCGTTCATCGGCAAGTGCCACATCGCCTATCTGCCGTCTGGCAAGGTGCTCGGTCTGTCCAAGTTCGCGCGTATCGTCGACATGTATTCGCGTCGCATGCAGATTCAGGAAAACCTCACCAAGCAGATCGCCGAGGCCGTTCAGCAGGTCACCGGTGCACGTGGTGTGGCCGTCGTGGTCGAAGCGCGTCACATGTGCATGATGATGCGTGGGGTGGAAAAGCAGAATTCCAGCATGAAGACGTCCGTGATGCTGGGCGCCTTCCGCGACAATCAGCCGACCCGTCAGGAATTCCTGACGTTGATCAGCTGACAGCAGAGTGAAGACGCCGCCTTTCGAGGCGGCGTTCTTGTCTGGGAGTCATCTCGCGCGTTTCCCTTGATCAGGAGTCCCTGCCGATGCCGATGCATGCCTTGCACGATGAACATCTCGATCACGATCTCGCCACCATTCGCATCAAGAATCTGCGCCTGAGAACCTATATCGGGATCAATGAAGACGAGATCCAGAACCGCCAGGATGTCGTGATCAACGTGGTGATCCGCTATCGCGCGGCACGCGCCGTGCAGTTCAATCACATCAGTGAAGCGCTCAATTACCGCACCATCACCAAGCAGTTGATCCGTCATGTCGAGGAAGGGCGCTTTGCGCTGCTCGAACGCATGACCCGTGAGGTGCTGGATATCGTGATGGCGCACGAACAGGTGCTGACGGCGCAGGTCGAGATCGACAAGCCGCATGCCTTGCGCTTCTCGGACTCGGTGTCCATCACCCTGTCGGACAGTCGCGAAGCGCATGACTAGTCAGCCGGGGCAGGTGTCGAGAAGCTCAGGTGTCGAGAAGCTCAGATATCGAGAAGCTCAGATGTCGAGAAGATCAGGCGCAGAAGCCTGAAGAGTCGGGAGACATGATGTGATCGGGGAAATCATCCATTTCGATGATGCAGAACAGCAAGGCACCATTCGGGACGAGAAGGGCGGTGAGCACGCCTTCGATCTGGTCGGCTGGCGCGGGCGTGGCTTGCCGGGGCCGGGACTGGCGGTGGACTTCGAGCTTCGCGACGGGCGTGCAGTGCAGGTCTTCAATGCACGGATCAAGCAGCAGAAGGCGCGGCGAGTCGTCTCGATGCCGCCCGAGAGCGAGGCCGGCGAGGCGCCCGGGCCTACGGATGACGCCGCCAGGCCTGCGACGCGCAAGCGCTGGTGGCTCACCGGGCTGGCCATCGTGGTACTAGTACTGGCAGGGTTGTGGATCTAGCGCCACGCCCGCATCTAGGCTATATCAGGTTAGTCTTGAGTAGTCTCGGTTAGCCGGGAATCACTGCCTTGACCCACAAGCACGCCTCGGGAGTCTTCATGGAACATCTCAACGATACCAGTCTGTTTCGTCCATTTGCCTATATCGACGGTGGCTGGGTAGCCGCGGATTCCGGCGAGCAGATCGAGGTCGACAATCCTGCCACCGGCGAGATCATCGGCCGCGTGCCTCGGCTGGGTTACGCCGAGACCGAACGTGCCATTGAGGCGGCGCAGCACTCCTTCGCGGACTGGAAGGAGACGCCGGCGCTGGAGCGCGCTGACATCCTGATGAAGTGGTACGCCTTGATGCTGGAGCACAAGGATGATCTGGCGCAGATCATGACGCTGGAGCAGGGCAAGCCCCTCGCCGAAGCCGCCGGTGAAATCCAGTACGCGGCCAGCTTCCTGCGCTGGTTCGCCGAAGAAGGTCAGCGCGTGTATGGCGACACCATCCCGGCCGCCAAGCGTGACCAGCGTATCCTGGTGCTCAAGCAGCCGGTCGGGGTAGTGGGGGCGATCACGCCGTGGAACTTCCCGGCCTCGATGATTACCCGCAAGGCGGGCGCCGCGCTGGCCGCGGGCTGCCCGATCGTGGTCAAGCCGGCCAGCCAGACGCCGTTCTCGGCGCTGGCGCTGGCGGTGCTGGCGGAGCGCGCTGGCGTGCCGCGCGGCGTCTTCAATGTCGTGCCGGGCTCGGCCAAGGACATCGCCAAGGCGATGACCGACTCCAGCATCGTGCGCAAGGTGACCTTCACCGGCTCCACGGAAGTCGGGCGTGGCCTGATGGCAAATGCCGCGCAGCACATCCAGAAGATCTCGCTGGAGCTTGGCGGCAATGCGCCCTTCCTGGTGTTCGAAGACGCCGATCTCGATGCGGCGGTGGAAGGCGCGATGGCGGCCAAGTTCCGCAATGCCGGCCAGACCTGCGTCTGCACCAATCGCTTCCTGGTACAGTCCAGCGTGGTCAATGCCTTCAGCGAGAAGCTGGCCGCCGCCATGAACGCCGAGCTGACCGTGGGCAATGGCCTGGAAGAGGGCGTCAAGGTCGGCCCGTTGATCGATGGCGACGCCGTCGAGAAGGTCACCGAGCACGTGCAGGATGCCCTCGACAAGGGTGCCGAACTGCTGTTGGGCGGCCATCCGCATCCGCTGGGGGGCAGCTTCTTCACCCCGACCCTGATCTCGCAGGTGACGCCGGAGATGAAGGTCGCCCGTGAGGAAACCTTCGGTCCGTTGGCGGCGATCTTCCCCTTCGAGAGCGAGGAAGAGGCGATCGAGATGGCCAACGACACCGAATTCGGTCTGGCCAGCTATTTCTACAGCAGCGACCTCAAGCGTGTCTGGCGCGTCTCGGAAGGTCTGGACTACGGCATGGTCGGTATCAATACCGGGCTGATCTCCAACGCCGCGGCGCCCTTCGGTGGCACCAAGGCATCGGGGCTGGGCCGTGAAGGCTCCAAGTATGGCCTCGAGGAATACATGGAAACCAAGTATCTGTGTCTCTCACTTGGCTGATCCATCGTCATCGGGTCCGCAATGTCGATCTTTGCTTGAGCCTTGCATCGCTGATTGATGGTCAACGCTCAATGCAATGATCGGACACGCCATCAGCTGGCAAAAAGCCCGCCCGGGAAACCGGGCGGGCTTTTTCATGCCATGCATTTATCCCACCGGTCTGCGCCGAGTGTGCCTGCCACTTGGCCAAGGAATTTTCGCTGCTGATGAGAGCGATCTTTTTGCTTCTGATGAGAGAACGGCATGCGCGAGAGGCGGGTAATCTCGTGACAAGAGGGGCATGAGTCATTGGTCGTAGAGATGGAGTGTCTCGCGCTGCGCGTGTCAGACCAAAGCGGTATATCGTGGTCTTTTGGCGCAGATCAGGGCCAAAGACAGGCGTGCTTTGTCGGCATTCTCTTACTTGTGCATATGCTTATTTACGCTACAGTCAAAGAGCGGGACCTGTGGTGATAGTCTTCAAGGATTGAAGACAGGGCGAGTGGCGTGGCGGACGCGACTCGTCCTTTTTTATTGCCGGATCTCTGATCTCTGATTTCTGATTTCTGATTTCTGATCTCTGATCTCGGGTTCGGATCTTGGCTCTCGTGCCGCAATCCTCATGCCGCAACGCTGACTTCTCAACCCTCCCATTTCAGTCCTCACTTCTCGGCTCGCATATCTCACCCCAGTGGCGAAAGCCCCATGCCCGCCACCAGGCCTTCCAGTGCATGCCGCCCGGCAATCGAGTTGCCGTAGCCGTCCAGGCGTGGTGACCAGACGCAGATGCTCATCTGTCCCGGCAGGATGGCGATGATGCCACCGCCGACGCCACTCTTGCCCGGAAGCCCCACTCGCCAGGCGAAGTCGCCTGCCGCGTCGTAAAGCCCGCAGGTCAGCAACAGCGCATTGAGCTGGCGTGTCTCCAGCGGCGAGACCACTTCCTTGCCATCCAGCGGATTGACGCCGCGATTGGCGAGGAAGGCGAAGCTGCGCGCCAGTTCCACGCAGTTCATCGACACCGAGCAGCTGTGGAAGTAGGTGTCCAGCAGGTCATCCACATCGGAATGCACATTGCCGTAGGCCTGCATTAGGTAGGCCAGCGAGGCATTGCGTGCCTTGTGGTCCATTTCCGAGCGCGCGACCTTTTCATCGAAGCCGATATCGTCGCTGCCGGACAGACGCCTGAGCTGCTCACGCAGGGTGTTCTGGATCGAGACGATGCGCGATACCAGCAGGTCGGTGATCAGCAGGGCACCGGCATTGATGAAGGGGTTGCGCGGAATGCCGTTCTCGACCTCCAGCTGCATGATCGAGTTGAAGGCCTGGCCGGAAGGCTCACGGCCGACGCGCGACCAGATCTCGTCGCTCTCCAGGCGCTGCATCGCCAGTACCAGCGCATGCACCTTGGAGATCGACTGGATCGAGAAGCGGGTATGCGCGCTGCCGGCGTACTGGACACGGCCATCCACATGGCAGACGGCGATGCCGAACTGGTCAGGGTCGACCTGCGCCAGTGCCGGGATATAGTCCGCGACCTTGCCCTCGTTGAAGCAACGGCTGGCGTCATCGGACAGGCGTTCGAGCAGTGTCTGGAGAGCATCGGGGTCGAGTGGCGGCGTCATGGCAACCTTGAAGCAGCGGTAGAGGGAAATGGGCGCGAAGCTGGCCGGGCCACCGTGACAACGGCGCCATCGGGCATCAGGCCGAGAGTGGCGCGAGGGGCCGGCAGGGCATTCTAGCGGATATGACCGCAGCTGGCGCGCTCGATGCCGCTGGCAGGGCGTGCCATCAGGCCGGCTCAATCGCGTGATAGTTGACGCTTATCAGCCAGGTAGTGCAAAGTGATTTCTACATGCAGTTGAGAATCGTTATTATTGGTTAATCAAGGCAGCACGCAGTTGCCTGACCCCATGACATGCGACGCGCTGAGGCTCAGCGTCTCGCTGAGTAGACCGCCCGGAGGGCAGCCAACATGATCAAGACATTGACCTTTGCCAGCATGCACTTCTCCATCGCCTTCGGCGTCACCTACCTGCTGACCGGCGATATCGTGGTCGGCGGCCTGGTCGCCATCGTCGAGCCGGCGGTCAACACCGTCGCCTTCTTCTTCCACGAGAAGGTCTGGAACCGTGTCACCGCGCGCCGCCAGCAGGCTGCTAAGAGCGAGGCGAACTCGCGAAACGCCATGAGCGGGGCGGCGCTGGCGGGCTGAGGCTGCTTGCGCGTGGCAGGGATGCGCCGCAGAATCGAGCGACCTTTTCTCGGAGCTCCCCATGCTGAAGCTTGCCCCTCGCATCGTCCGTGCCTCTCTTCCTGTCAGGGCCTCTTGTCCTGCCCAGCTCTCTCATCCTGCCCAGCTCTCTCATCCTGCCCAGCTCTCTCATCCTGCCCAGCTCTCTCATCCTGCCCGCGCCCGCCAACGTCCTCTCGTCCAGGGGGCGTTGGCATTGCTGCTGGGGCTTGCCGGCAGCCTGGCTGGCCTCGGATCCGTGTCAGCCGACGAAACGCGTGATTATCACTACAGCGACGCCCATCTGCACTTCGTGGACTTCTTCCAGCAGGGTGATGGTCTGGGGGCCTTGCTGGATGCCATGGACGAGGCGCAGGTCGATCACGCCCTGGTCACGGGCATCGGAGTCGCCAAGAAATGGCAGCAGGACGCACCCAAGAAGCCACGTTACTACATGGGCGATGATGCGCCGGTCTACTGGTATTCCGGTACCGATTACATCCTGGCCGAGGCGCTGACTCGCGCCCCCGAGCCGGTACAGGCGCGTTTCTCGCCGTTCATCACCGGCTTCAACCCCACCGACCTGAACGCTGCCGACGAGATTCGTCAGCTGATGGCGATCTATCCCGGCTTCTGGAAGGGCATCGGGGAGGTCTTCACGCGCCATGATGACCTGACGCGCCTGACCGAAGGCGAGACGCCGCGCGCCAATCACCCGGCCTTGATGAAGGTCTATGCGCTGGCGGCGGAGAAGGGGCTGCCGGTGATGGTGCATTCCAACATCACCAGCAAGCGGGAAGGGCATGAGGGCCTGTATCTCGAGGAATTCGAGAGTGCGGTGCGCGACAATCCGGACACGACCTTCATCTGGGCACACGCCGGGACCAGTGCCGAGCTCAATCGGCGTCTGGGGCGCATGACCTGGCTGCACGGCGAGATCGAGCGCATGCTGGAAACCTACCCCAACCTGAATATCGACCTGTCCTGGTCGGTGCTGGAACCCTACCTGCTGGATGATGAAGGGCAGCCGCGCTCGCGTTGGGTGGCGCTGGTCGAGCGCTTCCCGCAGCGCTTCGTGCTCGGCAGTGATGTGGTCGGGCGCTTCGGCTCGGTGGGCGATATCCTCGCCAGCTATACGCCCTTCCTCGATGCGCTGTCGCCACCGGCAGCGCGCAATGTCGCGCGCGACAACTTCCTGCGCTGGGTCGACCTGCCGGTTGAATGACCGCGTTTCTTGTCAGATGCGCATGAAAAAGCCCCCGCCAGCATGTCACTGGCGGGGGCTTTCTGCGTAGGCGCCAGCTTAGGCGCCCGTGCAGGTCAGCGATCTCTGATCAGTGACGGAAGTGACGCATGCCGGTGAAGACCATGGCGATGCCGGCTTCGTTGGCCGCATCGATGACTTCCTGATCGCGCATGGAGCCACCCGGCTGGATGACGGCAGTGATGCCGGCCGCCGCAGCGGCATCGATGCCGTCGCGGAACGGGAAGAAGGCATCGGAGGCCATCACGGAGCCCGGCACTTCCAGACCTTCATCGGCGGCCTTGATGCCGGCGATCTTGGCGGAATAGACGCGGCTCATCTGGCCGGCGCCCACACCGATGGTCTGGCCATCCTTGATGTAGACGATGGCGTTGGACTTGACGAACTTGGCCACTTTCCAGGCGAAGGTCAGGTCGTTGAGTTCCTGCTCGCTCGGTGCACGCTCGGTGACGACCTTGAGCTCATCACGGCCGACCATGCCCTGGTCGCGGTCCTGGACCAGCAGGCCGCCGGTGACACGCTTGAAGTCGTGACCGCCGGTACGCTCGGCCGCCCAGGCATCCGCGACGTCGAGCAGGCGTACATTGGCCTTGGTGGCGACGATGGCCGCCGCCTCTTCACTGATGCCCGGGGCGATGATCACCTCGACGAACTGGCGCGAGACGATCGCCTGCGCGGTCTCGGCGTCCAGCGGCACATTGAAGGCGATGATGCCGCCGAAGGCGCTGGTCGGGTCGGTCTGGAAGGCACGCTCGTAGGCGGCCAGGGCAGACTCGCCGATGGCGACGCCACATGGGTTGGCGTGCTTGACGATGACACAGGCGGTCTCGTCGAAGGCCTTGACGCACTCGAAGGCGGCATCGGTGTCGGCGACGTTGTTGTAGGACAACGCCTTGCCCTGCACCTGCACGGCCGTGGCGACGCTGGCCTCGGTGGCTCCGTCCTCGACGTAGAAGGCCGCCTTCTGGTGCGGGTTCTCGCCGTAACGCATGTCCTGCTTCTTGCTCAGGCTGACGTTGTACTGACGCGGCAGGCCTTCGCTGCCGCCTTCGACACGCTGGCCCAGCCAGTTGGCGATGGCGCCATCATAGGCAGCGGTGTGCTCGAAGGCGGCCACGGCCAGGTCGAAGCGCGCGCCATCGCTGACGGCGTTGTCGTTGGCATCCATCTCGGCGATCACGCGGTCATAGTCCGAGGCGTTGACGACGATGGTGGTGTGGGCGTGGTTCTTGGCGCAGGAACGCACCATGGTCGGGCCGCCGATATCGATGTTCTCGATGGCGTCTTCCAGCGAGCAATCCGGGTTGGCCACGGTAGCGGCGAACGGGTATAGATTGACGATGACCATGTCGATGGGGTCGATGCCGTGCTCGGCCATCACCGCATCATCCTGACCGCGACGGCCGAGAATGCCACCGTGGATCTTCGGGTGCAGGGTCTTGACCCGGCCATCCATCATTTCCGGGAAACCGGTGTGCTCGGACACTTCCGTGACGGCAAGGCCGTTGTCCTTGAGCAGGCGGAAGGTACCGCCAGTGGACAGCAGGGCGACGCCGCGGGCGTCCAGGGCACGAGCGAATTCGACGATTCCGGTCTTGTCGGAAACACTCAGGAGGGCGCGACGGATGGCTTGGGGCTTGGCTTGCATGATGCTCCACTCGTGGATCAACAAAAAGACGCCGGGGCACCTGTAAAGGTGCCCCGGCGGGGTCAGATCAGATCAAACTGCTTGAGCTTCTTGCGCAGTGTGCCTCGGTTGAGGCCCAGCATCTCGGCGGCGCGGGTCTGGTTGCCCTGCGCGTGGGCCATCACCGCCTCCAGCAGCGGCGCCTCGACCTCGGCCATCACCATGGCATGCAGGTCGGTGACCTGCTCGCCATCCAGGTGGGCGAAGTAGCGCGCCATGGAGTGCTCGACGGCCTCGCGCAGGGTCTGATGGTGCCGCACGGGCGTCATCAGGGTGGCCTGGCTTGCGTCGTCGGGTGAAAGAGGGTGCCTGCTGGTCATGCTGCGTGACTTCCTTGCGTCTCGGTGCGGGCGATGCCTTCCGGCTCGCCGAACAGGCGGGTCAGGAACTGGCGCTGTTGTTCCGGCTCCTCAAGGGGATTGAAGAGGCGCTTGAGCTCACTGCCATCCTCCCGCGTCGCCAGATACCAGCCCACATGCTTGCGCGCGATGCGCGTTCCCATGTAGTCACCGTAGAATTCATACAGGGCCTCGAGGTGGGTGCGCATCACGAGGGCGCGCTCCGCATCGCTCGGGCCACAGGCTACCTGGCCGGTGGCCAGGTAGTGATTGATCTCGCGGAAGATCCAGGGGTTGCCCTGGGCCGCACGGCCGATCATCACGGCGTCGGCGCCCGTATAGTCAAGCACATGTCGCGCCTTCTCGCCGCTGTCGATATCGCCATTGGCGAAGACCGGAATCGACACCGCGGCCTTCACGGCGGCGATGGTGTCGTATTCGGCCTCACCGGTATATTTCTGCTGGCGAGTGCGACCATGCACGGACAGCGCCTGGATGCCGGCGTTTTCGGCCATGCGCGCGATGGCGATGGCGTTGCGCGTCTCTTCGCACCAGCCGGTGCGCATCTTGAGCGTGACCGGCACGTCCACGGCGCGCACCACAGCATCGAGAATCTCGCCGACGAGCTTCTCGTCGCGCATCAGGGCAGAGCCGGCGGCCTTGTTGCAGACCTTCTTGGCCGGGCAGCCCATGTTGATGTCGATGATCTCGGCGCCCATCTCGGCGTTGAGCGCCGCGGCCTCGGCCAGCATGGCGGCGTCACCGCCGGCGATCTGCACGGCACGCGGGCCGGGTTCGCCGGCATGGTTCATGCGCGTGCGGGACTTGACGGTATTCCACAGCCGCTTGTCACTGGTCACCATCTCCGATACCACCAGCCCGGCGCCCAGCTCACGACATTGCTGTCGGAACGGGCGATCGGTGACACCGGCCATCGGGGCCAGAATCACGCGATTGGGAAGCTGATGTACGCCGATGCGGGGCAGGTCGGCGGGAAGCGGGGTATCGGTCATGGGTCTCGTGTCATGCGAGTGGTGTCAGGCGCGCGAGCCGCTGTAGTGTCAGGGGTTCGCGGGGGCGTCATGATACCTAGAGCGCCGCAGGGTTTGAAGGGCTATTTCATCCACAATGCATCGCGGATGCGTTCTCCCTGCGCGGCTGCGGCGCTCATGGCGTGGCTCAGCCCATCAGTGGACGCTGACCATTGAGGCGTACCCAGCCATCGCGCTCGGTGGGCTCTTCCATGATCAGGCCGGCCTCACGATAGGCGTCGAGCACCTCCCCCGCCTGGGGCGCGAGAATGCCGGAGAGCGCCAACAGGCCACCCGGGGCGACGCTGCCCGCGATCTGCGGAGCCAGTTCGACCAGCGGGCCGGCCAGGATGTTGGCGACCACGATCTGATAGCCCGCGTCCGGCAGGCGGTCCGGGTAGCACAGGGTCAGCTGGTCGCTGACGTCATTGCGCTGGGCGTTCTCACGCGAGGCCTGCAGCGCCTGCGGGTCGATATCGGTGCCCAGCGCATCCACCGCGCCGAGCTTGAGCGCGGCGATGGCGAGAATGCCGGAGCCGCAACCGAAGTCGAGCACGCTGTGCTGGGCGAGCTTGCCATCGACGGCCAGCCCATCGAGCCATTCCAGGCACAGGGCGGTGGTCGGGTGGGTGCCGGTGCCGAAGGCCAGGCCCGGGTCGAGCATCAGGTTGACGGCGTCCTGCTCCGGCGCATCGTGCCAGCTGGGCACGATCCACAGGCGCTGGCCCATCTTGAGCGGCTCGAAACCGTCCATCCATTCACGGGCCCAGTCACGGTCCTCGAGGATCTCGACCTCGATCTCCGGGCAGGGCTCATCGGGAATCAGCGCCGCCCAGCCGGCCTTGACCCGCTCGCGCATGGCCTCGATGCCTTCGGTGCCATCCCACAGGCCAGTGAGGACAGTCTCGCTCCACAGCGGCGTGCTGCCGAGGTCCGGTTCGAACAGCGGTTGGTCTTCTGCATCCTGCAGCGTGATGGCGCAGGCGCCTTCTTCCATCAGCAGATGCTCGAGAATCTCGGCGTGGTCGGGGGCGATACGCGCCTTGAGTTGCAGCCAGGACATGGTGACTCCTGTCGATGGGCGATAAGAAAGGGGAGGAGGGCACAGACGACAGAAGGGCAGCCGAGGCCACCCTTCTGTCGTGCGTCTATCGGCAACACGCGTCACCGATCTCAAGCGGGGCGCCTTACAGGCCCAGCTTCTTCTCCAGATAATGGATGTTGACGCCACCTTCCTGGAAGCCGGCATCACGCACCAGATCCTTCTGCAGGTCAGTGTTGGTCTTGATACCTTCCACCAGCAGCTCGTCGAGGGCATTGCGCATGCGCGTCAGTGCGATCTCGCGGCTCTCGCCCCAGGTGATCAGCTTGCCGATCAGGGAGTCGTAGTGCGGCGGAACGGTGTAGCCGGAGTACAGGTGCGAGTCCATGCGCACGCCCAGACCGCCCGGCGCGTGATAGAGCTCGACCTTGCCCGGAGACGGCATGAAGGTGCGCGAATCCTCGGCATTGATGCGGCACTCGAAGGCGTGACCGCGCAGCTCGATATCTTCCTGCTTCACGGACAGCGGCAGGCCGGAGGCGATGCGCAGCTGTTCCTTGACGATATCGATGCCAGTGACCATTTCTGTCACCGGGTGCTCGACCTGAACACGAGTGTTCATCTCGATGAAGTAGAAGCCGCCGTTCTCGTACAGGAACTCGAAGGTGCCGGCGCCACGGTAGCCGATCTCGATGCAGGCATCGGTGCACGACTTGAGTACCTTGGCACGCGCTTCTTCGTCCAGCTGCGGCGCCGGTGCTTCTTCCAGCACCTTCTGGTGACGACGCTGCAGGGAGCAGTCGCGGTCATACAGATGGATGGCGTTGCCCTGGCCATCGGCCAGTACCTGGACTTCGACGTGACGCGGGTTCTGGAGGAATTTCTCCATGTACACCGTGCCGTCGCCGAAGGCCGCGGCCGCTTCACCCTGGGTGATGCTCACCGAGGACAGCAGGCTGGCCTTGGAGTGCACCACGCGCATGCCGCGACCACCACCGCCAGCGGCGGCCTTGATGATCACCGGATAGCCGATGCGCTCGGCGATGGCGTACATCTCGTCTTCGTCTTCCGGCACCGGGCCGTCGGAACCCGGCACGGTCGGAACGCCGGCCAGCTTCATCGCCTCGATGGCCGCGACCTTGTCACCCATCATGCGGATGGTGTCAGCGCGCGGACCGATGAAGGCGAAGCCGGAACGTTCGACCTGTTCGGCGAAGTTGGCATTTTCCGACAGGAAGCCGTAGCCCGGGTGGATGGCGTCGGCGTCCGTCACCTCGGCGGCTGCGATCAGCGCCGGGATGTGGAGATAGGATTTGGCAGAGGAGGCCGGGCCGATGCACACAGCTTCATCCGCCAGGCGGACGTGCATCAGGTCGCGGTCGGCCTTGGAGTGCACCGCTACCGTCTTGATGCCCAGTTCCTTGCAGGCGCGAAGGATGCGAAGGGCGATCTCGCCGCGGTTGGCAATCAGTACCTTGTCGAGCATGGTGACGTGTCCGTTGGGATCAGGAAATGACGATCATGGGCTGGTCGAATTCAACCGGCTCGCCGTCTTCGATCAGAATGGCTTCGACGACGCCATCCTTGTCGGCTTCGATCTGGTTCATCATCTTCATGGCTTCGACGATGCAGACGGTATCACCTTTCTTGACGCTCTGGCCGACTTCGATGAAGGCCTTGGAACCCGGCGCCGGAGAACGGTAGAAGGAGCCGACCATCGGGGAATTGATGGTGTGACCCTGCGGCGCAGCCGGTGCTGCCGGAGCGGCCGGTGCTTCAGCGGCGCCAGCGGCAGCCGGAGCGGCCTGCTGCATCGGCTGCTGCTGCATCATCATCGGGGCCTGCATCATCGGCTGCTGGGCGAAGCCCTGCGGATGGCGGCTGATGCGAACGGACTCTTCGCCTTCCTGGATCTCGATTTCGCTGATGTTGGACTCTTCGAGCAGCTCGATCAGCTTCTTGACCTTGCGGATATCCATGAAATTAATCCCGATGTAAATGTGGCTGGAAATGGGGGTGTGCAGCCGTGATAGCGGCGGCTGCGGGCGACAGCCCCGACGGCTGTCCCGACCATGGCGATGGCCGGTGAATCCTGGTATCAGGCAGTGATGAGGCCTGATGGCGGCGCGTGAACACCGCTCTGGACGTGCCCTTACTGCGCGAGATCGTCCAGGGCGGCGTCAAGCGCCATGTCATAGCTTCGAGCGCCAAAGCCCATGATCACGCCGCGTGCCACATCGGAAAGATACGAATGGTGGCGGAACGGCTCGCGGGCATGGGTGTTGGAAAGGTGCAGCTCGATGAACGGGAGTGCGACGCCGAGTAGCGCATCGCGCAGCGCAACGCTGGTATGGGTAAAGGCCGCCGGATTGATCAGGATGATGGCGGTGCCATCTTCACGGGCAAGGTGAATACGCTCGATCAGCACATGCTCGGCGTTGGACTGCAGCCAGTCCAGCTGATGGCCGGCCGCGCTGGCGCGCTGGACCAGACGCTGGTGGATATCCTCCAGCGTGGTGGTGCCATACACCTCGGGTTCACGGGTCCCCAGAAGATTGAGATTGGGGCCGTTGAGTACCAGGATGCGCGCCATGAAAGTCCCTTGTGTCAGCCGTGCTCGAGCACCAGGCTCATTGAGCTGTTAACCCATGAAGAAAATGCAAAGATACCGTCACTATCCACGACGTTTACCTATTGAGCGTAGGCTGTTGCCGTAGTGACGCGGATTCTGCCGAAATTCTCGAACGCTGTCCAGTTTGGCACTGAACCGAGGATTTTGCCGCATTCTTCGTCCTCGCGTGCGTCTCGGCAGCAACTGCCCTGCGCCGGGCCTGTGCAGACACGCCGCTCAGTTCGCGCGCTGCGAGGTGCCGCGCAGCTGATCCAGCACCGCTGTCAGGTGCTGGCCGAGCTGACTGGCGTTGACCTCCCCCTGAATGCGCGCCGCCTTGAGCTCGCGTTCATCGGCGAAGAACAGCAGGCTGGGGGGGCCAAACAGGCCGAATTGCTTGAGCAGCGCCTGGGTCGCGGCCCCGGTACTGGTGACGTCGGCGCGAATCAGGTGGAACTGGCGCAACTGGCTGGCGACTTTGGGGAAGACCTCGCGCTCCATCACCTTGCAGGAGATGCACCAGTCGGCGTAGTAGTCGACGAACACCGGCTGGCCGCGGCTGGCGGCCAGTGCCAGTTCTCGCTCGAGCTCGCTCATGTCGCTGACGGTGGTGAAGTCCAGTGACGTCTCGGTAGCCTGCCCGGATGATGTGCCGCCAGAGAAGGGGGCCAGCGGGCGCAGCGGGTCGCTTGCGCCGCCTGCCACGCCCAGCAGGCTGATCATGCCCCAGCCCAGCGCGACCAGTCCCAGTGCCTGACGGGCACGCGCCCAGCCTCGGGTCTGTGTGCTGAGCGCCCCCAGCGCCACGCCGGTGCCGATGGCCAGAATGGCCCAGCCCAGCACTGCCAGTGAGGCCGGCAGCAAGCGCTCTACCAGCCACAGCGCCACCCCCAGCAGCAGGATGCCGAAGGCCTGCTTGATGCCCTCCATCCAGCCGCCGGCCCTGGGCAGCAGGCTGGCGCCGAAGGTGCCGACCAGAATCAACGGCACGCCCATGCCCAGCCCCAGCGCGAAGAGTGCCAGTCCGCCGGTCATGGCATCGCCACTGGCGGAGAGATAGACCAGCGCACCGGCCAGAGGTGCCGAGACGCAGGGCGATACCACGAGTACCGATAACGCGCCCGCCAGCGCCAGTCCGCCGGGGCCGGCGTTCATCAGGCGCCCTTGCAGCGCGTCGAGCCGTGAGTGCATGCCGCTGGGCAGTCGTAGATTGAAGGCGCCGAACATGGCCAGCGCGAACAGCACGAACAACGCAGCGAAGGGGATCAACACGGCCGGCGCCTGCAGATGCGCCTGCAGGTTGAGCCCCGCGCCGAACAGGCCCATCAAGGTGCCGGCCGCGGCGTAGGTCAGGGCCATGCCCAGGGCGTAGCTCGTGGACAGCAGCAAGGCGCGCGGGCGGCTGGGGCGCTGGCCGACGATGATCGAACTCAGGATCGGAATCATCGGCAGCACGCAGGGCGTGAAGGTCAGCCCGAGGCCGGCGAGGAAGAACAGCCCCAGAGCCGTCAGCAGGCTGGCATCCGCGAACAGTGCGCTGAAGCCGGAATCGGTGCCGCTGATCGGGGCTGTTGTGGTGCGACTGTCCGTCGACGCCGTCGTACCGCTCGCCTGGCCGGCGGTCGGCATCAGCTGCGCGAAGGGGGCAGGGGCACTCTGCTCACCGGCCTGCAGAGTGACGGTCTCCGGCGGATAGCAGAGCCCGGCATCGGCGCAGCCCTGGAAGGTGATGGAGAGCGGGATCGGGCCGCTGGCCGGTGTGTCTTCATGCACTGCCTTGCCAGTGGAGGCGCTCATAAGCGGGATGCGAATGACCAGCGCATCATGGAAGACATGCACCTCGCCCATATAGGGATCGTTCTTCAGCTCTCCCGGCGGCAGGTCGGCGTCGCCCAGAGCGACCTGGTCGCTGGTGGTCGCGAAGCTGAACTGATGACGATAGAGGTAATAGCCTTCGGCGCTGGTGAAGCCGACATACAGGGTGTCGCCCTCGCGCCAGCTGCGCGGCTTGAAGGCTTCACTGACCGGCAGGAAATCGCCCTGATTGCCGCCGCCGAACAGGCTGGACGCCGCACTGCTGGAGCCGCTGTCAACGCCTGAGCTCGAACTTGAGCCTGAACCTGAGTCTGAGCTGAACAGACCGGCATTGGCGGGCAGCGCCGTCATCGCCTGTGCGACCACCAGCGCGATTGCCAGCAGGGTTGCCAGCAACTCAGAGCCCAGCAGGCGCGAGAACGCGGAGGGGCGTGCGCGGCCCGTTGGCAGCGCCATGCGGACTTTCAAGAACGAACGAAGCACGAAAGCATCCTTATACAGTGCCGAAAGAACATCCTGCAGGCCTCAAGGCACCGCAGTCTCGCGCCGCCTTCATCCTGCTCGGGGGCAAGCGCTGGATCGAGAGCAGGCCCATCATCGCCGCGCACGACTTGCACGCGGATGAATGTGCCACCATGTAGCAGACATCCCGTTCGTGTGAGGGCGTGTGAGGACGTATCGGGCTCGAGTGGTGAAGCCGCCTGCGCGGGTGGCAGTCTGGCCCTCGGCTCGTACCGCGACTCACTCCGCAACTCGGTCCACGACCAGGCCCGTGGCCCGGCCCGCAATCCGGAGCGCATCGCACCTTGCCACAGAACCGGCACTTCACCGAGTGCGACTGGCACGTGCAGGGGCGCATGATAGGATAGGACGTACGTCATGAGTACCGGCGCTGGATGCATCGGCGCGGCTCACATCCGTTCAGGCAGGTCTGACTCGTCTCTCACACGGCTTTTTCTACAAGGCTTCATACAAGGAAGAACGCATGGCCCTATTCGGTAAAGGCAGCAAGCGCGGCGCCAATCGCGATGTGCTGGAAACGCCTCAGTATGGCTGGATCTGGAAACCACTGATCGGGCTGTTCGTCATTTACCTGCTGGTCTGCGTTGGCCTTGGTATCTACTGGAGCAGTGAACCGGACGAGTTCAACATCGATCAGGCCACGCGCACCGAACTGGCTCGCGTGCACGGGCTGGCCGCACCGGTGGCCAAGGTCGAGGGCGAAGAGCCGGCACCGGCTTTCGAGACCCTGCCGACAGGCACCGCGACCGTCGCCACCCTGATGAAACTCAATGACACCCTGCTGCACAAGCCGGGCGGCTATCTCAAGAATGATGTGGCGCCGCCAGGGCTGATGCTCGACAACATGCCCAACTGGGAATATGGCGTGCTGGTACAGGTGCGTGACATGACGCGTGAGCTGCGCAAGGAATTCAGCCGCTCGCAGTCCCAGTCCAGCGATGACAAGGCACTGGGCAAGGCCGAATCCCTGCTGTTCATCGATGCCAATGCCTGGATGCTGCCGGAAGCCGAGCACGAATATGCCGACGCCAACCGTGAGCTGGGCGACTACCTCAAGCGTCTGAGCGATGACACCCAGAACAACGGCCAGTTCTACGCGCGTGCCGACAACCTGGTGGCCTGGCTGTCGGATGTCGAGAATCGCCTCGGTTCCCTGTCCCAGCGTCTGTCGGCGAGTGTCGGCAAGTCGCAGCTCAACCTGAGCCTGGCCGGCGACAAGAGCGCCACCTCGGCCAAGAGCACCCAGACGGAAGAAGAGATCAAGACGCCGTGGCTCGAGATCGACGATGTCTTCTATCAGGCACGCGGCACCTCCTGGGCGCTGATCCATCTGCTCAAGGCAGTGCGTCATGACTTCCAGGGCGTGCTGGAAGACAAGAACGCGCTGACCTCCATCGACCAGATCATCCGTGAGCTGGAAGCGACCCAGACCGATATCGGCAGCCCGATCATCCTCAATGGCTCCGGCTTCGGCTTCTTCGCCAACCATTCGCTGGTGATGGCCAACTACGTCGCGCGTGCCAACTCCGCGATCAGTGACCTGCGCAGCCTGCTCGAGAAGGGCTGATCCCGTGACGCCCGATGCCGGCTGAGGGCTGTCCTCATCGGTGTCGGGCGTGAGCCGGAAACGAAAAAGCCCCCGTCAATGACGGGGGCTTTTTTGCATCGTGATGCCTGAATCGCGCATCACTTCAGAAGGACTCAGTCCTTCTGGTAGGCAGCGGCTGCCTTCTCGATCGCGGCACGGGCGGCATCAGCACCGTCCCAGGAATCGATCTTGACCCACTTGCCTTTCTCGAGATCCTTGTAGTTCTCGAAGAAGTGCGCGATCTGCTGACGCAGCAGTTCCGGCAGATCAGTGACTTCCTGGACGTCGTCGTACAGGGAGGTCAGCTTCTGGTGCGGGACGCAGACCAGCTTGGCGTCTTCACCGGCTTCGTCGCTCATGTTGAGCACGCCGACCGGACGCGCACGGATGACGCTGCCCGGTGCGACCGGATACGGGGTCACGACCAGCGCGTCGAGGGCATCGCCATCGTCGGCCAGGGTGTTCGGGATGTAGCCGTAGTTGGCCGGGTAGAACATCGGGGTGGCCATGAAACGATCCACCATGAGCGCATCGATGTCCTTGTCGATCTCGTACTTGATCGGCGCGTGATTGGCCGGAATCTCGATCGCTACGTAGACGTCGTTCGGCAATTCCTTGCCAGCGGGGATCTTGTCGAAACTCATTGTCGAGTCCTTGGGTTTGCGGGTTGAAGGCCTGCGGGTCAAAATTCCGCTGAATTATACGAACTGGCAGACCGTTTTGCCATTATGCCACGCTCGATCGCCTTGCGTTGCACCAACGAGTGGTGGCACTGCAGGCTGACTCGGGTAACACTTGGGGCCGTCCAGCGCGGCGCAACGGCGATTGCGCGTTCAGCGTCGGGCTGGCGCAGCGTCACCACCGCATGCATGAAACGTAACGGCAGGATCGAGACGCAAGGAGACCGCCTTGGCGGATGCAGAGCTTTCACTCAGTTACGGTCAGGCCTTCGTGGCTCCCGACCGCAAGCGTCATCGCAGCTCGATGTCGCTGGAGATACCGCTGGAGCGCGGCCCGCTGGCGGCCAAGGGCGGCTGTGCGCTGATCGCCGACACCACCAGCAAGAACGCGATTGCCAAGCAGGCCGGTGACCTTGCCGTGCGTGGCTTTCTGGCCGATTACTTCGCCACGCCCGACAACTGGAGCGTCAAGTATTCCGCGACCCGCGTGCTGCGGGCGCTGAACAGCTGGTGTTACAGCCAGAGCCGCTTCGTGCGGGGCGGCAGTTACGTGACCTCGATTTCCGCCGTCGTCTTCCGGGGCCAGTCGGCGCATCTGTTCCATGCCGGTGACACGGTGGTCTTCCGGCTGCGTGGCGGCGAGTTCGAGCAGATCTCGCGCGACCATGTCACCGATCTCGGCGGCTATCGTTATCCGTCGCGGGCGCTGGGCATGGATGTCAGCCTCGACATCGACTACATCGAGCTGCCGCTCAAGCAGGGCGATATCTTCCTGTTCACGACCCAGGCGGTGCGCGGCACCCTGCTGCCTTCCGATTTCGTGTCACTGATTCGCGATGACGTCTCGGATCTCGATGCCGCCAGTGAGCGCCTGGCGCATGCCGCGGCGGACCGCGCCGATGAGCGCGGCTACACGGCCGACCAGTTCTGCTTCCAGCTGGTGCGCATCGATCGCCTGGCGACTGCCTCTGACGATACGCCGGGGCGCGTCTATGGCGACCTGCCGGTGCCGCGTGAGCTGGAGCCGGGCGACCGCATCGATGGCCTGGAAGTGATGGAAGTCATGTCGCGCAGCGCGCGGGTGCGCGTCTACAAGGTGCGTGACCTCAAGAGCCGGCGCGTGATGGTGATGAAGGCGCCCAGCCCGGAGCTGTCGCTCAAGAATGCCTATCTCGAGCACTTCCTGCTCCAGCAGTGGGTGGTGGACCGCGTCAGCTCGCCCTTCGTGGTCAAGGTGGTGGAGCCGTCACGCCCGCGTGATCACCTCTACTACCTGCTCGAGCATCTGGAGGCGCAGACACTGACCGAATGGGCACGCATGCACCCGCAGGCCAATCTCGAGCAGCGTCTCGATATCGCGCGTCAGCTTGGCAAGGCCGTGCATGCCCTCAATCGTCGTGAGGTGCTGCACCAGCTGATTCACCCCGACAACGTGATGATCGACCGTCATGGCAAGGTGGTGCTGGTCGATTTCGGTGCCTGCCATCTGCGTGAGGGGGATGGCCATGAGAGCGCCGGTCCGCTGGCGCGTCAGGTGGGCCTGACTGAGCACAGCGCGCCGGAATATGCCCTTGGCGCCGATGTCAGTCGACGCAGCGATCAATACGGCCTGGCCTCGGTGATCTACTGGCTGCTGACCGGCATGCAGCCCTATGCCCAGTCGATGGAGCAGCTGCGCACCCATACCGACCTCGAACTACTGGAATATCAGCCAGCCCGCATGCGCAATCCCCAAGTGCCACAGATCCTGGACGACGCCCTCAGGCGCGCCCTGGACCCGCAGCGCACCCTGCGCTATCGCCGCCTGTCTGAGCTGCTCTACGCGCTGCGTCTGCCGCAGCAGGACCCCGGCAAGGCGCTGACGCCCTCGGAGGCGATACGTGAACCGGCCAATTTCTGGCAGGGCGTCGCCGGCATCCTGCTGTTGCTGCTGGTGCTGTCCTGGCTGCTGAAGTGAGTGCAGAGACTGATGGCGCTCAAGGCCATGGTGGAGGGAAGAGGTGTATGGGACAGACCGCGATCGTGATCGGGGCGACCGGCGTGGTCGGGCGCGAGGTGGTGGCTGAGCTCATCACCTGCGAGGCCATCGCCCGAGTCATCACGCTGACGCGCCGGCCGGTGCCTGGCGACTCTGACAAGGTCGAGAACCATGTGGTCGACTTCGCGCGCCTGGAAGACTGGACCCACTGTTTCCAGGCGGACCTGCTGTTCTCGTGCCTGGGCACCACGCTCAAGCAGGCGGGGTCGCTCGAGGCCCAGCGGCGTGTCGACATCGATCATCAACTGAGCGCCGCCCGGCTGGCGGCCGCCCAGGGAGTGACGCACTACCTGCTGGTCTCCTCCAGCGGTGCCAATCACGCGAGCCGCAATGGCTATCTCAGGATGAAGGGCGAGCTGGAAGTGGCCATCAAGGCGCTGCCCTTTGCGCGTATCAGTATCTTCCAGCCGTCATTGCTGGTGGGGGAGCGCAGCGAGTTCCGCCTGGGCGAGACGCTGGGTCGCTATCTGTTGCCGGCGCTCACCCGCTTGCCGGGCTTGCAGCGCTATCGACCGATCCGTGGCGCTCAGGTGGCGGCGCGTATGGTCGAGGTCAGCCAGCGTCAGCAGCAGGCGCATGCGGTGTACCGGCTGGAGGAGGTGTTTCCCCCTGCATGACAACTGACAGCCATCAAAAAGCCCCGCACAGTTGCCTGTGCGGGGCTTTTTTACACTCGCTTCACTGTCAACGACCGGCTCTGTCAGCGACCGGCTCTGACAACGACCGGGACAGTCAGCGACCGGTACTGTCAACGACCGGCTCTGTCAGCAGCTGGCTGTGTCAGCGACGGACCAGTCAGTCGCATCAACGCCAGGCGATCAGATCGTGAACGGTGTCAGCTTCTTCTCGACCTTGGCCAGCGTGAGCCTGGCGACCGCCGGCAGACCATTGACGAACGGCGGGAAGTCCTCACCCTGGATCAGCGGCGACAGATATTCGCGGCAGGCGTCGGTGATGTAGAAGCCATCTTCGGTGATGAACTCCAGCGGCATGAACTTCTCGTGGTTGGCGATCTGCTCCAGCGGCGCCTCGATGATGTCCCAGGCGTAGTCAGCGCCATCGCCGAGGCGACGGATCGCCGGCATCACGGCATTCTTGCCGGCCAGGGCCATCTCGACGGCGGCACGGCCAGTGGCGTAGGCCTGCTCGACGTCGGTCCTGGAGGCGATGTGACGCGCTGCGCGCTGCAGGTAATCGGCCACCGCCCAGTGGTACTTGTAGCCCAGGTCCTGCTTGACCATGCCGGCCAGTGTCGGCGCGACGCCGCCCAGCTGCCGGTGGCCGAAGGCATCGGTGTTGCCGGCATCGGCCAGGAAGGTGCCATCTTCGTAACGCGCACCTTCGGAGACCACTACCACGCAGTAGCCGTGTTCCTTGACGCAGGCATCGACGCGCGCCATGAATTCCTTGCGGTGGAAGGCGACTTCCGGGAAGACGACGATATGCGGCGGCTGGGTGGCATCTTCACCGGCCAGAGCACCGGCAGCGGCGATCCAGCCCGCGTGGCGACCCATGACTTCCAGGATGAACACCTTGGTGGAGGTGGCGCACATGGAGGCGATGTCGAGACCGGCTTCACGGGTGGAGGTGGCGATGTACTTGGCCACGCTGCCGAAGCCCGGCGAGTTGTCGGTGATCGGCAGGTCGTTGTCCACGGTCTTCGGCACGTGGATGGCCTGGATCGGATAGCCCATGGTCTCGGCCAGCTGAGAGACCTTCAGGCAGGTATCGGCGCTGTCGCCGCCACCGTTGTAGAAGAAGTAACGGATGTCGTGGGCCTTGAACACCTCGATCAGACGCTCGTACTGGGTACGGTGGTCCTCGATGCTCTTGAGCTTGTAGCGGCAGGAGCCGAAGGCACCGCCCGGCGTGTGGCGCAGCGCGGCGATGTTCTCGTCGCTTTCCTGGCTGACGTCGATCAGGTCTTCGGTCAGGGCACCGATGATGCCGTTGTGACCGGCATACAGCTTGCCGATCTGGTCGCCGTTTTCACGAGCGGCTTCGATGACGCCACAGGCACTGGCGTTGATGACGGCGGTAACGCCACCGGACTGGGCGTAGAAGGCATTGTGCTGGGGCATGGGCTTCTCGTCTCTGCTTCCTTGTCATGGTCTTGAACGGGCTGGCGCTTACCCGCCGCATCATATCCGAAAGACATGACCCCTGCACGACGCCCGAATGCCACTGGGGGTGTCGTCCATCCCTGACAGGCCGCGCGCTACTCGCCGCCTGGCGGGCATGCTAGGCTGCTCGGGCTTCCGGATTGGAGAAACAGATGCACCTTCACGTCATCGGTATTTGCGGTACCTTTATGGGCTCTCTGGCGCTTCTGGCGCGCGCACGCGGTCATCGCGTCACGGGGAGCGATGCCAACGTCTATCCGCCCATGAGCACACAGCTGGCCGAGGCCGGTATCACCCTGATGGAAGGCTATGCGGCCGACAATCTCGTCCCCGCGCCTGATCTCACGGTGGTCGGCAATGCCGTCTCGCGCGGCAACCCCGAAGTCGAGGCGCTGCTCGAGCGTGGGCTGGCCTATACCTCCGGCCCGCAATGGCTGTGTGACGAGGTGCTGACCGGCCGTCCGGTGATCGCCATCGCCGGCACCCACGGCAAGACCACCACCGCGACCATGACCGCCTGGATTCTCGAATGTGCGGGTCTCGCGCCGGGCTATCTGATCGGTGGCGTGCCGCCGCAGCTGGGCGATTCCGCGCGTATCGGCGACCCCCGGGCGCCCTTCGTGGTCGAGGCCGATGAATACGATACGGCCTTCTTCGACAAGCGTTCCAAGTTCGTGCATTACCGGCCGCGCATCGCCGTGCTCAATAACCTCGAGTTCGATCACGCCGACATCTTCCCGGATCTCGCCGCCATCGAGCGTCAGTTCCACCACCTGGTGCGTACCGTGCCGGCTGGCGGCAAGCTGGTGGTCGCGGCGGACGCCGTCGCCGGTGCCGAGGCGCTGGAGCGCGTGCTGGATCAAGGCTGCTGGACGCCGGTGACGCGCTTCGGCGATGAGAGTGGCATCGAGAATGCCGGTGGCGACTGGCGCTATCGTCTGATCAGTGCCGACGGCAGCCACTTCGCGCTGGCACCGCCGTTTGGTGACTCAGGCGAGGCGGATCGCTTCGTCGAGTGCCAGTGGGCGATGCGCGGGCGCCACAACGTGGCCAATGCCTGCGCCGCCGTGGCCGCGGCCGTCGAATGCGGCGTGAGTCTTGCGGTGGCACTGGAGGCGCTTGCACGCTTCGCGCCGCCCCGACGTCGCCAGGAGCTGCGCGGTGAGGTAGCGGGCGTCAAGGTCATCGATGACTTCGCGCACCACCCGACCGCCATCGCCACCACGCTCGAGGGCCTGGCGCCGGGCGTGGCGGCCGAAGGTCAGGGCGGCCGCCTGTGGGCGGTGATCGAACCGCGCTCCAATACCATGAAGCTCGGCACCATGAAGGCGCGTCTGCCGGCTTCAGTGACCGCGGCCGACCGCGTCAGCTGGTTCGCGGGCCCCAGCCTCGGCTGGTCATTGGAGGAGACGGTCAGCGAGTGCCGCGCGCTCGGCGTGGAGGCGGAGGTCGAGCAGGACCTCGACACCCTGATCGCGAAGATCGCCAATCAATCCCGCGCCGGCGACTGGGTGGTGGTGATGTCCAATGGCGGCTTCGGCGGTATCCACGAGCGCCTTCTGGCGGCGCTGGCAGCACGTGAAGGTGAAGCATGAAGACGCAAGCGACAGCCCCAGAGGGCGAGTTCAAGTCGGCGGTCACCGTCGCGCTGACCGGGGCCTCCGGTGCCCAGTACGGCCTGCGCCTGATCGAGTGTCTGGTCGCGGCCGGTCATGAAGTGATGGTGATGGTCTCCAAGGCGGCGCACATGGTGATCGCCACCGAGACCGACGAGGAGCTGCCGGCGCGCCCGGCGCGTCTCACCGAGGTGCTCACGCAGCGCTACGCCGCCAGACCCGGCCAGATTCGCTGCTTCGGGCGCGAGGACTGGATGGCCCCGGTGGCTTCCGGCTCCGGCGCGCCGAGCGCCATGGTGGTGTGCCCGTGTTCCACCGGCTCACTGTCCGCGATCGCGACCGGGGCCAGCAACAACCTGATCGAGCGCGCCGCCGATGTGGCTCTCAAGGAGCGCCGCACGCTGATTCTGGTGCCGCGCGAGACGCCGTTCTCGGCCATCCATCTCGAACACATGCTGAGTCTGACGCGCATGGGCGCCGTCATCCTGCCCGCCGCGCCCGGCTTCTATCATCGCCCGCAGACCCTCGATGACATGATCGATTTCATCGTCGCGCGCATTCTCAACCAGCTGGGGGTCTCGCATGCGCTGATGCCGCGCTGGGGCGAGGGGCATGTCAGCGGCGATTGAAGGGCGGTCAGTCGATCCGTTCGGGTGAGAGCTTGTCAGAGGCATCCCTCTGGCACTGCATCAGACTGTGCAAGGAGAGCAGGGAATGCTGAATTGGTCATTGTTGTCGGTGTTCGTGCCGACATTCTTTCTGGTCTCGCTGACGCCGGGCATGTGCATGACGCTGGCGATGACTCTGGGCATGACCCAGGGCGTCAAGCGCACGCTGTGGATGATGGTGGGCGAACTGCTGGGCGTCGGGCTGGTGGCGGTGTCGGCGGTGATCGGCGTCGCGACCATCATGCTGCGCTATCCGATGGTGTTCTCGGCCTTCAAGCTGGCGGGGGGCGCCTACCTGGCCTGGCTGGGGATCCAGATGTGGCGCTCACGTGGCCGCCTGGCTCTGGGGGTAGCAGGGGAGGATGCGGCGGCACCGCGCGCCTCGCGCCGTGCACTGGCCGCACAGGGCTTCGTGACGGCGATTGCCAACCCCAAGGGCTGGGCGTTCTTCATCGCCCTGTTGCCGCCATTTCTGGATGCCAGCCTGCCGCTGGCGCCGCAGCTGATCGCGCTGGTCGGCATCATCCTGACGCTGGAATTCACCTGCCTGCTGCTCTATGCCGGCGGTGGCAGCAGCCTGGCGCGCTGGCTGGGGCGTGGCTCGCGTGTGCGCCTGATGAACCGCGTGGCCGGCACGCTGATGATCGGCGTGGGAATCTGGCTCGCGACCGGTTGATGTCGGCATGACTGAGCCAGGCATTGCAGCTTGTAAATACATCAAGGCCCGCCATAGGCGGGCCTTGATGCGTTCAGGGGCGCGGCTTTGTTTTAGCTGCGGCGCTGATTCAGCTGCGACTTCGGTTCAGTTGTGACTTGGATTCAGCTACGGCGCAGGGTCTCAAGTGCTGCCGCCGCCACGATGAAGCTGCCGCCGACCAGCGTCAGCCAGGTGGGCACCTCGCCGAGAATCAACCACGCCAGCAGCACGCCGTAGACGGGTTGCAGGCAGCCGATCATGCCGACGGTCTTGGCCTTGAGGCCGCCGAGGGCGAAGGTCATCAGTGCATGCGGCGCTGCCGTGAAGACGATGGCCAGCACCAGCATGGCGATCCCCGTCGAGGGGCTGGCATCCATGATCTCGCCGGAGACGAATGGCAGCGTCAACACCACGACGCCCAGCGCCTGCAGGCTCATCGACAGTACCGGATTGAGATGGCTGAGACGGTAGCGCACCAGTAGATTGCGCGCCGCGAACAACAGGCCCGAGAACACGCCCCATAACACTCCCGCCAGGCTGTCGCCCTGCGTACTGCTGTCGCCGCCGGGGACGAGCAGCCAGACGCCGATGCAGACCAGTCCCGCTGCCGCCAGGTCCTTCGCTTTCAGGCGCGTGCCTTCCACCCAGGGCTCCAGCAGCACGATGAAGATGGGATAGGTGAACAGCGCCAGCATGCCGGTGGCCACGGAAGACACCTGCATCGAGTGAAAGTAGCTCACCCAGTGCGCGGCCATCAGCGCGGCGGCGATGCCCAGCAAGGCCCAGTCGCGCCCGCTCAGACGCAGCGAGACATGCCACTTCAGGCGCGCCAGCCACAGCAGGAACAGCCCCGCCAGCAGGCTGCGCCAGGTGGTGATATCTAGCGCCGAGAGGGGCACGCCTTTCGAGAACAGCGCCGTACCGCCGAGCAGCGCGATGCCGAGATGAATCGACATCAGTGCCTGGGGCTGGTTGGCGGGAGGGGCAGCAGGGCCGGGCATGAGGTTCCTCGTCATCAGGGGGTAGTGATAAAGCCGCCATCTCAGGCGGCTCATCGGTTTACAGCGCTATCACGGCAACGTTATCGCGACGGCCTGAGCGGCAGCAGTCTGATCGCGACAGCCTAGAGCGGCAGCAGTCTGATCGCGACAGCCTAGAGCGGCAGCCAGGCGAAGCGTGCCGCCAACAGCAGCAGGCTCGCCATGCTCAACCACAGCAGCGGGGCTGGCGATTCCAGGGGGGCAGAGGGCTGGCGCACGAAGGCGGGATAGCTGATGCGCACCAGCGCACAGACCAGCAGACCCACGCAGGCACCGCCCAGCACATCACTGAGGTAATGGACGCCAAGCGTGATGCGTGACAGGCCGACGAGCGTACAGGCGGCGATGGCTGCCCAGTAGATCCAGCGACGTCGCGAGGAGGGCTGGCGCTCGGCGATGAAGGCGGCGGCCAGCCCGAACACTGCCACGCTGCCGGCGGCATGGGCGCTGGGAAACGACATCGATCCTTCCAGGAAGGCGGGGGTATCCGGACGCGGGCGCTGGATCAGGTGCTTGAGCACGGTATTGGCGCTGGCGATGCCCAGCCAGGCGGCCGTCAGATGCAACCACACCGCGTGGCGACCCTTGAGCAGCAGCCATACCAGCCACGGAGCCACGAGCGCCGCCAGGCCGGTGCCATCGGCGAGGCGAGACAGCACGAGGCTTGCCTCGCGCAGCCAGTCCTGGGGCATCAGTGAGGAGAGGCTTGCGGCCAGCGAGGCGGCCACGCGGTCGATCCACCACGGCTCGGGATGGGCCAGCACCGCCAGGCTTATGGCGGGCACGCTGATCACCGCGAAGATCAGCAGCGCCATCGAGGCGAGCGGGAATTCGCCCTCGGGGTCGGGATGGCGCAGCTGCCACCACAGACGCCGCCCGGAAGGGCTGCGACGCATGCGACGAGCCAGCCAATGATAGAGGCGGCCCTCGCGGCCCAGCTGGCGGCGCAGGAAGGAGAAGGCGAAGGCACAGGCGATCAGGCCGCTGGCCAGGCCGACCAGCAGGCCGTCGGCCCCTTCCGGCAGGGTGAACAGTGACTGCCAGGTCTGGCCCAGCAGATAGCCCGGCAGCAGGTAGGCCGGTGCCCAGGCCAGCGCCGAGAGGCCATTGACCAGGAAGAAGCGCGCCGGCGGCATGTCGAGCATGCCGGCGACCAGCGGGATGATCGGGCGCACCGGGCCGACGAAGCGCCCGAAGGCGATCGACCAGCTGCCGTGGCGATGAAAGAACTGCTGACCGTGCTCGATCCACTCGGGATGGCGCGAGAAGGGCCAGCGGCCGGGCAGTTGATCGCGATAGCGGATGCCCAGCCAGAAGCTCACGCCATCGCCGATGATGGCGCCCAGCGCACCGGCGGCCAGCAGTATCGGCAGCGAGAGTTCGAGATGGCCGGCCAGGGAGGCGCCGGCGGTGAGAATGACCACGCCTGGCACCAGCAGGCCGATGATGGCGAGAGATTCAAGCAGTGAGACCAGGCCGATGACGGCGACAAGGGCTGCCGGGTGATCGCTCAGCGTGGTCATCAGGGTATCGATCATCACACTGGGGTTCAGCCAATGCAGCAGTGACGCAAGGGTGTCGCTCATTCATTGAGATCCATCAGGGCAAGCTGGCTGGCCAGCAGGCGTTGCTCGAGTTTCTGGGTGGTGTCATCGGCCTTGTACGTCACCAGGCGCGCGCGGGCAATGATGGAGCCGGTTTCCGGCTGTGTGGCCGCTGCCAGCGCCGCGGTCAGGCGCTCGCGCATGATCAGCGCTCCCGCCTCGCCGGTATTGGGCAGCATCAGCCAGAAGGACGACTTGTCGCTGCGACAGAGCAGGTCGCCCTGGCGCGAGACCTCCTGCATCACGTCGCAGGCCATCGCCAGACATTCGACGCGCCTGTCTTCGCCGAACTGCTCGCCGAGCATGTCCAGTTGCGGCAGATAGACGACCAGAATGCTGAACGGTTGGTCCAGCGCCCGCGCACGCGCCGCCTCACTGATCAGTCGTTGCTGACCGGTGCGGGCGTTGAAGGCGTTGCACTCGGTTTCCTCGCTGGCGGTCAGGCTCATGACACCCGCCTGCAGGCTGTTGATGACGAACGGCTGGCTGGCCACCAGCAGCAGACACAGGTAGCGCAGTATCTCGCCGAAGTTGTCTTCCTGGTGGCCCAATAGCCATAGCCACAGCGGTGCCAGCACCAGATTGAGCAGCATCGCCGGTGCCAGGGGCAACAGCAGCAGTGTCAGCACGCTGGGCAGTCCCAGCCACAGCGACATGCCCGGGTAGGTGCCCGGCGCCTCGAGTGCCAGCATCAGGTAGCTGGCGATCAGCGTCAGATAGGAAGGCAGCGGCTGCTCATCATCGAGGTGATTGAGGCCGGCGGCAATCGCCATCAGCAAGGTGGCCAGCACCGGCGTCAGGATATGCTCGAAATCGCCCACCAGGTAGCGCCACAGGGCGTAGGTGGCGATCACCGCGGCGGCCAGCAGCATGATCAGTGTCTTGCGATTGGCGAGCTCCCGGCGCTCGCGATGGGCCAGGCTGTGCAGAGGAGACATCAGTGATCATTCCCCCGCGACGGTGTCAAGGCGACCTTGTCTGCCGCGCTGGCCGGTTTGAGGATGTCTCGCCCATGGTCTGACGGGGCATCGTCTGTCGAGGCGTGGTCTGACGAGGCGTTGTCTGTCGAAGTTTCGCCTGACGAGGCATCGGCATCGGCAGGCTTGCGAGGCAGTGGCGGCAGCAGGGTGATCGGCTGCGATTCATCGCTCAGGTGGGCGCTGAGGCGCTTGAGGTCCAGCGCATTGGGGTCGCTGTCGTTGAGAGGCTGCACGCGGGCGCGGATCGGCATCGCGAGATGCTCGATCAACTGGCGACGGCGCAGACTGGCCATGCGCTCGCCACGGGTGACCAGCAGGACGGCCAGTGCCCCGTCATCGAGCTGGTAGCGGGTCTCATGCGGCAGCGCGGCACTGTCGAGGGTGTTCATCAGGCGACGATTGGCCAGACGACCGGTATTGACCGGTGCCAGCAGGATCAATTCGATATGGATGTCCTCGCGATCGGCACGGGCAATTTCCCGCGGCAGGTCGCGCTTCAGCTGGTATTGTGACCAGATCGCGCGGCTGGAATCACGCCGACCACGCCGCTCCAGCTGCATCCAGACCTGCTGCTGGCGCCGTCCACCGATGGCTCCGAGCGCCATCAGGGTCGCGGTGATGCCGATGCCCAGGCTCAGCCAGTCGCTGCCCAGCTGAGCGAGCGCCAGCCAGGTGGTGACCAGCCCGATCAGTGCGCAGGCCGGTGCCAGCCAGCGCGGGCGCGGATAGAGCAGCAGGACGGCAAAACCCCACAGCCACATCAGGTGCTGTTGCGGGGCCAGCAGTACCAGCGCACTCATGATCAGCGCGACGCTGAGCATCACCAGCGTGCGGAACCAGCGCAGGGTGAACAGCTCGTGGGCGAGAGAGACCACCAGCAACATCGTGCCGCCCACCGCCAGCAACAGGGCAGTGAGCGTTAGGCCGATACTGATCTGTCGTGCCGCTTCCAGCAGCAGCAATACAGAGCCGAGCAGACAGACGAACTGACTGATACGGACTTTGAACTTGATCTCCATGGTGACTTATATTGGCACCTTTGCCGTGGATGGCGCGAAATCGGCCGAATTCCCTGGCCGAACGGTCTGTGACGTGGGCATTGCCTGCACGTTTGCAAGATGCGACGGTGCTCCGATCATGCAACGTCGTCTGCAATAATGGCAGCATACCCCAAACGGCGAGTGACAAAAGTGTCTACGCCTCTAAGGCCTTCACATCAGACCACCACGTCTGGCCTTTACATCAGGCCTTCACGTCAGGGCTGCACGTCAGGGCTGCACGTCAGGGCTTCATGTCGAAGCTTCTCTGGGGAATGCCCTCGCGGGGCCCGGCCGATGATGAAATGAGCACGTGGACACTGACAACCAGCGAGATTAGGCACATGAGTGAGCAGGGCAAGCACGACACCACGGACGTCGTGGCGTACATGAATCGTCTGGGGCACGCAGCGCGCGCGGCAAGCGTCGTGATGCGTCGCGTCGACAGCGGCATCAAGAATCGTGCTCTGCAGACCATGGCGCGTCTGATCGATGAGCGTCGCGAGGCACTGGCAGAGGCCAACGCCGAGGACCTGACGCGTGCACGCGCCAATGGGCTCTCGGAGGCGATGGTCGATCGTCTCGCGCTGACGCCGGCGCGTATCGACGGCATGATCGAAGGGCTCGAGCAGGTCGCGGCGCTGCCGGACCCGGTCGGCGAGGTCGATGGTCTGCGCTCGCGTCCGAGCGGCATTCAGGTCGGCCACATGCGCGTGCCGCTGGGCGTGATCGGCATCATCTTCGAGTCACGCCCCAACGTGACCATCGAGGCGGCCAGCCTGTGTCTGAAGTCCGGCAATGCCTGCATCCTGCGCGGTGGCTCCGAGGCCGCGTCCAGCAACCGTGCGCTGAGCGAGATCATCAGCGAGGCGTTGGTGCTCTCCGAGCTGCCGGCCACGGCAGTGCAGGTCGTCGCCACCACGGACCGCGCCGCGGTCGGTGAGCTGATCGCGATGCCCGAGTTCGTCGACGTCATCATTCCGCGCGGTGGCAAGAGCCTCATCTCGCGTATCTCGCGTGATGCGCGCGTGCCGGTCATCAAGCACCTCGATGGCATCTGCCACGTCTATATCGATGCCACGGCTGACCTGGCGATGGCGGTCCGGATCGCCGAGAACGCCAAGACCCACCGCTACGGCACCTGCAACACCATGGAGACCCTGCTGGTCGATGCGCCGGTTGCCGCCGAGGTCCTGCCGCGTATCGCCGAGCGTCTGGCGGCACATGAAGTCGAAATTCGCGGTTGCGAGCGCACCTGCGAAGTGCTGCCGCAGGCCGTGGCCGCCATTGCGGAAGACTGGGACACCGAATACCTGGCGCCGATTCTGGCGATTCGCGTCGTGGATGGCGTCGATGAGGCGATGGCGCATATCGAACGTCACAGCTCCGGGCACACCGAGGCCATCATCACCGAGAACTATGCGCTGGCGCGCCGCTTCATGGCGGAAGTCGATTCCAGCTCGGTGATGGTCAACGCCTCCACCCGCTTCGCCGATGGCTTCGAATATGGCCTGGGCGCCGAGATCGGCATCTCCACCGACAAGCTGCATGCGCGTGGCCCGGTCGGGCTTGAGGGCCTGACGACCCGCAAGTACATCGTGTTCGGTGATGGGCAGATTCGCCAGTGAAGGACCAGGTCTCACCCGCCGAGGATCAGGTCGCGCCCGAGCAGACTTTGACGAACGAGAGGACCTTGACGAACGAGAGGACCTTGACGAACGAGCAGGCCCTGTCGCCCGAGGCGCTGGAGGATACCCAGCGTCCCTTGAATGCCGATGGTCTCGCGCAGGAGCGTGAGGCCGTGCATCACGGCACCGAGTCGGCACATGACTCGCGTTCAAGGACTGACACGGCAGCGGAGCCGGGCTTCGAGGGCTGTCTCGGCCCGGTGCCGCGTGTCGCCATGCTCGGCGGTACCTTCGATCCCATCCATCACGGCCATCTGCGCAGTGCCATCGAGCTGCGCGAAGCGCTGGGGCTGGACCATGTGCTGCTGGTGCCTGCGCATCAGCCGCCGCATCGCGCCGCGCCCGGCGTCAGCAGTGACCAGCGTCTGGCGATGCTGGAAGCCGCGATAGACGCAGAGCCGGGCCTCAAGGCCGATGGGCGTGAGCTGCTGCGCGATGGGCCTTCCTACAGTGCCGACACCCTGGCCAATCTGCGCGCCGAATATGGCCCGCAGGCGCGGCTGGTGATGGCCATCGGCCATGACGCCTTCCTCAAGCTCGGGGAGTGGCATGCCGCCGATCGTCTGTTCGATGATGCCCATGTGGTGGTGATCGAGCGTCCGGACCATGATGCACCGCTGCCCCGGGCGCTCGAAGCGTTGATCCAGGGGCGCGAGGTCGACTCGGTGGCGGCCTTGATGGCGCGCCCGGGTGGCCATCTGTTGCGCCTGTCGCTGCCGACACGCATGGCCATCAGTGCCACCTTCGTGCGCGAGCGCCTCGCGCTGGGTGACAGCGTGCGCTACCTGCTGCCGGAAGCGGTGATCCGTCATATCGAGGCGCATGGCCTCTATTGTCCGTCATCGACCTGAGCCCATCATCAGCCCGAGTCCATCATCGAGCTGAGCGTTGTGGCTCTGAACGTCTTGTCGCGTGCGAGCGTGGCATCATGAGAGGGGCGTCACTGCCGCGATCCCGCATCGCCGTGCGTGGCGCCCCTTTGGCGAGTAAATGACGATGCCCATAGGCGCGCGCATCGCCAACGGGTAGAATGCGCCCCCTGCCGAACAAACTCCCGAGGAATCATGCAGACCGAAGCTCTTAAAAACCTGGTTGTCGACGCCCTTGAAGAACTCAAGGCCCAGGAAATCAGCGAGATCAATGTCTCCAAGCTGACCAGCGTCACCGATGTGATGGTGATCGCGACCGGTACGTCCAGCCGCCATATCTCCGCGCTGGCCAACAACGTGCAGGTCACCGTGAAAGAAGCCGGCGTCAAGCCGCTGGGCTGTGAAGGCGACAACGGCTCCGATTGGGTGCTGCTGGATCTGGGCGATGTCGTCGTCCACGTCATGCTGGCCGAAACCCGTGCCCTGTACGACCTCGAGCGCCTGTGGAGCGATCTGCCCCGCGAAACGCGTGAAGAGTACGAGCAGAGCCACTGATCCTGCCAGCCTGACCCGACGGGTTGCTCGTCGGGACATGCCAACCGCGCGTTACGTCCTTGCCGGTCGCGATGTCGCGGGCAGGGAGTATCCGATGGAAGGACTGCGGGCTTGCCCGTCGTTCTGACACAGCACGGGACAGGACATGAAGATCCGAGTTTTGGCTGTCGGGCAGAAGATGCCGGACTGGGTGGAGAAGGGTAGCCGGGAATATCTCAAGCGCATGCCGCGGGATTTTTCGCTTAAGTTCATCGAGCTGGCGCCCGGCAATCGCGGCAAGAATGCGGACATCGCCCGTGCCATGGCCAGTGAAGGCGACCGGATGCTTGAAAAACTCAAGGGAAATGAACATGTTGTCGCCCTTGATGTCCTAGGTAAGGCCTGGAGTACCGAGCAGCTTGCCCAGCATGCCGATGATTGGCGGCTGGGAGGGCGAGACGTGGCCATCCTCATCGGTGGTCCGGATGGGCTCGACCCACGCCTGCTGGCACGTGCCGATCAGCGCTGGTCGCTCTCGGCACTGACGCTGCCGCACCCCCTGGTGCGCATCGTGCTGGCGGAACAGCTTTACCGCGCCTGGACATTGCTGGTCGGGCACCCCTATCACCGGTAAGCGCCTGCCGCTTGCGACACGACACTGGTTGCGAGACCCGCCATGCGCCAACGCCGGGCGACGATAAAGAATCCTCAACAGGAAGTGCGGATCTTTCGCCTTCGCAGCATCGTGGCTGCCGGCCTTGTGCTGGTGCTGGCCGGATGTCTGCTGGCGCGGCTGCTCTTCCTGCAGGTCGTGGAACACGACATCTATACGACGCGCTCGGACAAGAACCGTGTGCGTGTCGAGCCCTTGCCGCCTACGCGCGGCTTGATCTATGACCGCAATGGTCAGCTGCTCGCCGAAAACCGCCCCAACTACAATCTCACCATCGTGCGCGAACGCGCCGGTGATCTCGAGACGACGCTTGAGCGCCTGGTCGAGATTCTCGATCTGCCGCCCGATGAAGTCGAAGACTTCAAGGAACGCTCGCGTCAGCGTCAACGCCCCTATCAGCCCGCCCTGTTGATGAGTGAATTGAGTCAGGAGCAGATCGCGCGTCTGGCCGTCAATCGCTATCGCCTGCCCGGCGTCGAGGTCGAGGCGCAGCTGCTGCGCTACTACCCGGACGCCAAGCCGCTGTCGCATACCCTGGGGTATGTGGGGCGCATCAATCAGGCCGAGCTCAAGACCCTCGACAAGGGCAACTATTCGGGCACCCACTTCATCGGCAAGACCGGTATCGAGCGCTTCTATGAAGAGGAGCTGCACGGTCAGGCGGGCCTGCGCAAGGTGGAAACCAATGCGCGGGGTCGCGTGCTGCGTGAACTGTCGCGGATCGATCCGGTGCCGGGCAAGGACCTGACGCTGACCATCGACCGCGGCCTGCAGGATCTCGCCTATCGGCTGCTCAAGGGGCGGCGTGGCGCCATCGTGGCCATCGAGCCTAAGACGGGCGACATCCTGGCGATGGCCTCCGTGCCGGGCTTCAACTCCAATGAGTTCGTCACCGGCATCAGCGTCAAGAGCTATCGTGCGCTGCAGAATGATATCGACTTGCCGCTGTTCAATCGTGCCATTCGCGGCCAGTACCCGCCGGCTTCGACCGTGAAGCCCTTCATGTCGCTGGCGGGGCTGGAGAACGGTGCCATCACCACCAGCACCACCTTCTACGACCCCGGCTATTTCCAGCTGCCCAATGACAGCCACAAGTATCGCAACTGGCTGCGCTGGGGGCATGGGCGCGTCAACATGCGGCGTGGCATTGCGGTGTCCAATGACACCTTCTTCTACAACGTCGCCTATCGCCTGGGGATCGACCGCATCAGCGAGTACATGCACAAGTTCGGCTTCGGTGAGCAGACGGCGCTGGACGTGCAGGGCGCGCTGCCCGGCCTGATGCCGTCCAAGGAATGGAAGCGCAATCGCTACGACAAGCCCTGGTACCCCGGCGAGACCATCTCCATCGGTATCGGTCAGGGCTACTGGCTTGCCACACCGTTGCAGCTCGCCTCGGCGGAGGCCGTGCTGGCCAATCGCGGCAGACACGTGACGCCTCACCTGGCCAAGCGCATCGGTGACGAGACGGTGTTGCTGCCCCGTAGCGAGGAGAAGCCGGATGTGGTGCTGGACAATCCGGCGTGGTGGGACGATGTCATCGCCGCGCTCGAGGATGTGGTCAGCGGGCGAGAAGGCACGGCGCGCAAGTATGTCGGGCCCGGGCTCAAGTACCGCATGGCCGGCAAGTCCGGTACCGCTCAGGTCTTCACCCTCGGGCAGGACCAGAAATACAACGGCAAGGAGCTCGCGGAGCGTCTGCGTGACCACGCCCTGTTCGCTGCCTTTGCGCCGGTCGAGCACCCGGAGATAGCCGTCTCCGTGGTGATCGAGAACGGCCAGGGCGGCAGCTCCGTGGCGGGCCCGATGGCACGCGCCGTCACCGATTACTGGCTGTTGCCGCGCATTGACCCCGAGGCGCGTGAGGCGGCGCTCACGCTGGCTGCCGCTCTGGCACCGCCGGAGGCACCGGCGGGCGAGGGTGAGCAAGGAGAGAACGATGCCGACTGATTATCAGCGCTCGATGCGTGGTGTAGGTGGAGATCTCAGTCATCGCCGCCGCACCAGCCTGTGGGAGCGTATCCACCTCGACCCCTGGCTGTTGCTGTTGCTGCTGGCCGTGCTCGGCTGCGGGCTGATCGTGCTCTATAGCGCCAGCGGCCAGGATATCGACTTCACGTTGCGCCAGGCCTCACGCCAGGCGCTGGCATTGGTGATCATGATCGGGCTCGCCCAGCTGTCACCCGCGACCCTTTACCGCTGGGCGCCGGTCGCCTACGGCGCCGGCTTCCTGATGCTGGTGGCGGTGGAGGTGCTCGGGGATGTCGGCATGGGCGCCCAGCGCTGGCTGGTCATCCCCGGGGTGGTGCGTTTTCAGCCCTCTGAGCTGATGAAGCTGGCGATGCCGATGATGGTCGCCTGCTGGCTTGGTCAGCGCCCGCTGCCTCCTCGCTGGCGAGACTTGGCCATCTGCGCCGTGATCATCGTCGCGCCGGTGCTGCTGATCGCGCGCCAGCCGGACCTCGGCACCTCGTTGCTGGTCGCCGCGGCGGGCGTGTTCGTGATCCTGCTGGCGGGGCTTTCCTGGAAGCTGATCGCCTTCTTCGGCGCCTTGATCGCCTCGGCATTGCCGCTTCTGTGGATGGTGATGCACGACTATCAACGCCGCCGTGTGCTGACATTCCTCAATCCGGAGTCTGACCCGCTCGGCGCGGGCTGGAACATCATCCAGTCCAAGACCGCCATCGGCTCGGGCGGCATCTTCGGCAAGGGCTATACCCTGGGGACCCAGTCCCAGCTCGAGTTTCTGCCGGAGCGCCACACCGACTTCATCGTCGCGGTCATCGGGGAGGAGTTCGGCCTGATCGGCATGAGCTTCTTCCTGGGGCTCTACGTGCTGATCGTGCTGCGCGGGCTGGTGATGTCCAACAATGGCCAGGACAGTTTTGCACGGCTGACGGGGGGCGCGATCATCCTGACGTTCTTTGTCTACGTCTTCGTCAACATCGGCATGGTATCGGGTATCTTGCCGGTCGTTGGCGTCCCGTTGCCGCTGGTCAGTTATGGTGGGACCTCCAGCGTGACCTTGCTGGCAGGCTTCGGTATTCTCATGAGCATTCATACCCACCGGCGCCTATTGTCGCGATGACGTGGCGGCCAGTTGCCGAGTGGCAAGGACATTCGCGAGCCCAAGCTCGCAGACAGGCAAGGAGAGAGTCGATGACGGTGATCAATGCGCGTGGGCGACGTCTGAAGCACTGGGGCGCAGCCCTGGTGATGGTGGCGCCGCTGCTGGGAATGTCAGGCGTGGCCAAGGCGGCGCCTGATGGCTTCGCCCCGGCGACTCACCCGGAAACGGCCAAGCTGGTCGACGAGCTGGTGGCCAAGGGGCTGGATCGCGATCGCGTGACCGAGCTGATGAATCAGGCCGATTACAGCCAGAAGGTGCTGGATGCCATGTCGCGTCCGGCGGAAGGTCATCTGCGCTGGGACCAGTACCGCGCCATCTTCATGAAGCAATCACGCATCGAAGCTGGTGTGAAGTTCATCGCCGAGCATCGTGAGACTTTCGATCGCGCCCAGGCCGAGTATGGCGTGCCGCCGGAAGTCATCGCCGCCATCATCGGTGTCGAGACCTTCTTCGGCAAGCACACCGGCACTCACCGCGTGATCGATTCACTGTCCACGCTGGCCTTCGATCACCCGCGTCGCGGCAAGTTCTTCCGTGGCGAGCTGGCGGCCTTCCTGCAGCTGACGATTGAGCAGGGCATCGACCCGCTCTCCATCAAGGGCTCCTACGCCGGCGCGATGGGCTATCCGCAGTTCATCCCGACCAGCTATCAGGCCTATGCGGTCGATTTCGATGGCGACGGCGTGCGTGATCTGTGGCATAACCCGGTCGATGCCATCGGCAGCGTCGGCAACTACTTCGCGCGTCATGGCTGGAAGGCCGGTGCGCCTGTGGTCAGCGCCGCGGATGGCCCCGGGACACCGCCGTCCTCCGTCACCTTCAACAAGACGAAAAAGCCGTACATGAGCGTTTCCGCGCTCGAGGCGGCCGGTGTCCAGGTGGCAGATGACGTGGCCGGCAATACCCAGGTGATTCCGTTGGCGCTGGACCTGAAACAGGGCTATCGCTACGCCGTCGGCTACGACAACTTCTACGTCATCACGCGCTACAACCACAGCCACATGTATGCGATGGCCGTGGATGAGCTCTCCCGGGCGATCAAGCGTCGTCTCGAGGACGGAGGTGCGGGATGAGCTGGTCACGTGCGCTACCGCTGACCCTCGCGCTTGCCCTGCTGGCCGGCTGTGCCAGCAGTGGGGGTGGCACCCAGGTCAGTGATGGTGCCTCGGCGAGCACCGGCAAGAAGGCGGGCAAGAACAGCCGCTACGAGATGGACAGCGATGCCTATCCCGATGATGCGCCGGATGTCTCGGCGGTGCCCGATGAGGTGCCACGTGTCGAACCCTATACCCGCAGCGGCAATCGCAGCGAGTACGAGGTATGGGGCAAGACCTATCACGTGATGGATGATCCGCGCGGTTACGTGGCCGAGGGCACTGCTTCCTGGTATGGCAAGAAGTTTCATGGCTACGCCACCGCCAGTGGCGAGATCTATGACATGTACACCATGACGGCGGCCCACAAGTCGCTGCCATTGCCGACCTATGCGCGTGTCACCAATCTGGACAACGGCAAGCAGGTCATCGTCAAGGTCAACGACCGCGGCCCCTTCCATGAAGACCGCCTGATCGACCTGTCCTACAGCGCGGCGTGGCGCCTGGACATGCTGGGCCACGGCACCGGGCATGTGCGTGTCGAGACTCTCGATGCCACGACCTGGAAGCCGGGCCCGAGCCCGACCCAGGGCACGGCAGAGTCCGAGCGTCTGCTGGCGCGCAGCCAGGCGGTACGCCGCGAGCAGGGCATTGCCGGGCTTGACGCGATGCAGGCAACCGGTGGTTCCGTGGCCTCGAGCGCTTCCGGCGCGAGCGTTGCCGCCAAGCCCGTGGTAGCCTCTGCTGCGCCGAGCAGCACGTCCTCCGTGGCGAACGGGGAAGCTACCTTCCTGCAGGTCGCGGCGGTCAGTGATCTGAGCAAGGCCGACAGCATTCGTGCCAGTGTCAGCTCCCGTCTGGGACGACCGACTCGTGTGCTGGGCAGCGGCAACCTCTACAAGGTTCAGGTCGGCCCGCTGGAAGACAATGTCCGTATTGAATCGCTCAAGTCGGCGCTGGCCGATGCTGGCTATGCCGGGGCCTTCAGCGTCACGGCAGAGCGATAAGGGCCGCAGGCCCGTTTTCATCCATCATGCGCTTCGTGAAGAGGCGCAACCTGGCCGAGGCGCAAGCCTCGGCTTATGCATGAGTGTCAAAGAGATTCCAACATGTCCCTGAAAGCCCGACTTCTTCCTCTTCGGCGTCGATTCTCCGCGCTGATGGCGGCCAGCGGCATTGCGCTGTTCGCAGGCGTTGCCGCCACCCCGGCCCATGCCATCGAGACGGATACCCTGATTCCGGCGGCGCCGCAGCTGGCGGCTTCTTCCTGGATCCTGATGGACGCCAATTCCGGGCGTATCCTGGTCGAGCACAACGCCGACAAGCGCCTGCCGCCGGCCAGTCTGACCAAGATGATGACGGCCTACCTGGTCGAGAGCGAGATGGACGACGGCAAGCTGAGCCCGGACGAGAAGGTCCGCATCAGCGTCAATGCCTGGAAGACGGGTGGCTCGCGTATGTTCATCCGCGAAGGCACCAGCGTCACCGTCGATGACCTGCTGCACGGTGTTATCATCCAGTCCGGCAACGACGCCAGCGTCGCGCTGGCCGAGCGCATCGGCGGCAGCGAAGGTTCCTTCGCCGACCTGATGAACCAGCACGCCAAGCGTCTGGGCATGAAGAACACCCACTACATGAACGCCACTGGTCTGCCGCACGCGGAGCATTACTCCACGGCGCACGACCTGGCGATTCTGGCGCGTCGCATCATCAAGGACTACCCGGATCACTACGAGATCTACTCCCAGAAGTACTTCACCTGGAATGGCATCAAGCAGCCGAACCGCAACAAGCTGCTGTGGCGTGACAAGGATGTCGATGGCCTCAAGACCGGCCACACCGAAGAAGCCGGCTACTGCCTGGTGGCATCCGCCAAGAAGGAAGATACCCGCCTGATCAGTGTCGTGATGGGTACCAAGTCCGAAGAGGCGCGTGCGCAGGAATCCCAGAAGCTGTTGACCTACGGCTTCCGCTACTTCGAGAGCAAGAAGCTCTATGACAAGGGCGCGGTGCTCAACCAGGCGCGTGTCTGGGGTGGCGAGAAGGACCAGGTGCGTCTGGGCATGGCTCAGGACGTCTTCCTGACCGTGCCGAGCGGCCAGGCTGACAAGCTGACCGCGCGCCTTGATCTCAAGGACACCATCAAGGCCCCGGTTCAGGCCGGCGAGCAGTACGGTACCCTGCAGATCAAGCTGGACGACAAGGTGCTGGCCGAAGAACCGCTGGTCGCACTGGAGCCGGTGGAGCAGGGCGGCCTGTTCAAGCGTCTGTGGGATGCCCTGATGCTGTTCTTCCACGGCCTGTTCAACTGAGTCAGTCGTCTGGCTGTGTGAAGTGACGCGGCCGATGACATGATTCAGTGATGGCAGTGGGGCGCGCGTGCTGGCGGTGCCAGGCGCGCGCCCCTGAATATCGCGGTCGTGTACTCAACAAAGGGCGATCCGGCTGACGGATCGCCCTTTGTTGAGTAGAATGGTCGGAAATAGAGTTACCTGAAGGGCTATCCCCATGGCCAAGACGCCAGCAGCTGGTGGGCAGACGCCCCCGAAGATTGAATTCCCGTGTGATTTCTCCCTCAAGATCGTCGGCACCGCCGCAGAAGATCTCGTCGAAGTGGTCTGCAATATCCTGGAAGTGCATGCGCCGGGCTTCGATGCGACGGCCATCACCTGGCAGGACAGCAAGAACGGCAACTACCGCAGCATCCGTGTGGTGATCCGTGCCACCGGTACCGATCAGCTGGATGCGCTGCACCGTGACCTCAAGGCCACCGGTCGCATCCACATGGTGCTGTGATCCAGGCATGAAACGCTGGATTTCCTTGTCTTGCGCCTTGATGACAGGAGCGCATGCATGAACACGATTCACGTCTACCACCTCGGCCTCAAGGCCTATGATGAGGTGTGGTCGGCCATGCGCCACTTCACCGATACGCGTGCGGCCGATGCGCCGGACGAGCTGTGGGTGGTGGAGCACCCGCCGGTCTTTACCCAGGGCCAGGCGGGCAAGCCGGAGCATCTGTTGATGCCGGGCGACATTCCGGTGGTGCAGACCGACCGTGGCGGCCAGGTGACCTATCATGGGCCCGGCCAGCTGGTGCTCTACCCGCTGCTCAACGTCAAGCGGGGTGGCATCGGCGTTCGCCAGCTGGTGACGGCGCTGGAAGAGACGGTGGTGGCGGCGATGGCCGAGCATGGCATCGAGGCCTATCCGCGTCCGGACGCGCCTGGCGTCTATGTGAAGAAGTCGGCGCAGCGTGGCGATGACCCGCGTCGTTCGATGGAAGAGGCCAAGATCGCCTCGCTGGGACTGCGCATCCGTCGTGGTTGCAGTTTCCATGGTGTGGCGATCAATCTGGACATGGACCTCGCGCCCTTCGGGCGCATCAATCCCTGCGGCTATGCCGGCATGGCGATGACCCAGCTGCGCGATCTCGTTCGCGCACCGGTGGATCTTGCCAGCGAGCGTGACCGCCTGGTGCGTTGTCTGGGCGCAAGCCTGGGCGATGTGACCCTGACTCCGGTGAGCGGCCTGCCCGCGGCACTGGCTGACATTTCTCGAACAGCAGGACAGAACTGATGACCGAGACCATCGCTACCACGAAGCCCGCTCCCTCCGCTGCTCCTGCCCGCAAGGAGCGTGGCGTGAAGCTGCGCGGCGCCGAGAAGGTTGCCCGCATTCCGGTCAAGGTGATTCCCACCGAGACCTTGCCCAAGAAGCCGGACTGGCTGCGTGTGCGCATGCCGGCCTCGCCGGAAGTCACGCGCATCAAGCAGACGCTGCGCAAGCACGGCCTGCACACGGTCTGTGAAGAAGCCTCCTGCCCGAACCTGGGCGAGTGCTTCAGCGGCGGCACCGCGACCTTCATGATCATGGGTGACATCTGCACCCGTCGTTGCCCGTTCTGCGACGTGGCGCACGGTCGCCCCAACGCGCTGAACGCTGACGAGCCGCGCGAGCTGGCCGAGGCCATCGCCGAGATGCGCCTGAATTACGTCGTCGTGACCTCCGTCGACCGTGATGACCTGCGCGACGGTGGCTCCAACCACATCGCCGAGTGCATCCGCGAGATTCGCGAGAAGTGCGACGGCACCGAGATCGAAGTGCTGGTACCGGACTTCCGTGGCCGCATGCAGGTCGCGCTGGACGTGCTCGAGCAGACGCCGCCGGACGTCTTCAACCACAACCTGGAAACCGTGCCGAGCCTTTACCGTCGCGTGCGTCCGGGTGCCGACTACCAGTGGTCACTTGATCTGCTCAAGGGCTACAAGGAGCGTCGTCCGGAAGTGAAGACCAAGTCCGGCCTGATGCTGGGTGTCGGCGAGACTGACGAGCAGGTGCTCGAAGTCATGCAGGACCTGCGCAACCACGGTGTCGACATGCTGACCCTGGGTCAGTACATGCAGCCGTCGCGCAACCACCTGCCCATCGACCGCTGGGTGCACCCGGACACCTTCGATTGGCTCGGCCAGAAGGCGCGCGAGATGGGCTTCTCGCATGTCGCCTCCGGCCCGCTGGTGCGCTCTTCCTACCACGCTGACAAGCAGGCGCACGGTGTGGAAGTGAAGTAAGCCGCACTACTGACATGCCGTCAGTTGCCTGAACGAAAAAACCGCCATGGAGCTTGTCTCCGTGGCGGTTTTTTCATGTGGCTTGCGTCATCAGGGCGCTATGTTCATTGCTCGGTCGCCAGCGGCAGGCAGGCCACGCTGTGCCCGGGGATGGGCTCCATCGGCGCGCTGAAGTGAGCATTGAGCTCCGGCAGCAGCTCGCGCACGAAGCGCAGGAACAGCTCGGTGACCGGCGTAGGGTAGCGGTCCTTGGGGTAGACGGTGCACCAGCTGCGTCTGAGCGGAAAGCCCGGCAACGAGGGCGAGGCCAGCAGGCCTGAGGCCAGCTCGAGCTGAACCGACAGTCGCGGCAGGATCGCCACCCCCAGGTGCGCCATCACGCCTTGCTTGATGGCCTCATTGGAGCCCAACTCCAGCGTATGGCGCAGCGAGACGCGCTCGCGTGCGGCGAACTCCTCGAAGGCGGTGCGCGTGCCGGAGCCGGGTTCACGCATCAGCATGTAGTACTGCGCAAGGTCTTCCAGGGTGATGCCCTTGACCTCCAGCAGCGGATGACCGGGCCAGACGACGGGGATCAGCTCGTTGTCGAGAATCGGCATGAAGGCCAGATTGGCGTCATCCGGCACCATGCCCATGATCACCAGGTCATCGCGCCGCTCGGCGAGGCGCTCGAGCGCCTGACCGCGATTGCAGACGCGCAGGCGCACCGACACTTCCGGATACCGCGCCCGGAAGCGCGCCAGAATATGCGGCACCACGTACTGAGCGGTGGAAACGGCAGCCAGATTGAGCTCGCCGCGGATGGTGCCGGCGATCTCCGACAGCTCCATCTGCAGGCTCGAGACCTCGCCGAAGATCGACTGCACCGAGTTCGCCAGGGCGTCAGCCGCCGGCAGGATATGCAACGTCTTGCCGGCATATTTGAACAGCGATTGCTCGAGTGCCTGCTCCAATTGACGAATCTGGGCACTGACGGCGGGTTGCGTCAGGCCAAGTTGCTCGGCCGCACGGGAGTAGGACTGTTGGCGATGAACCGCTTGGAACACCTGTAACTGTCTGAAAGTTAAGCGATTCAACAAGTTTGGACGCGACATGACACACCCAGTCATAAGGTTTTACTTATAGATTGGCAAAAAAATATCAACTTTTCTATTGGTCTCTCGCTGGGTAGCGTGGAATGCATGCTACCTCGTGTCTGTCAGCGCCGTTGTCGCGTCTGGCGGTCAATGACAAGCGCACGACCAGAGCACCACAACAAGATCACGCGTCACGTCCGGGAGAGTCACCATGTTTCGCAAGTTGCTGATTGCCAACCGAGGGGAAATCGCAGTGCGCATTGTACGCGCCTGTGCCGAGATGGACATCCGCTCAGTCGCTGTCTACACCGAACCTGATCGTTTCTCCTTGCACGTCAAACGCGCTGATGAAGCGCATTTCATCGGCGAAGACCCGCTGGCCGGCTATCTGGATGCCCGCCGCCTGGTCGATCTCGCGCGCGAGACCGGCTGTGACGCCATCCATCCGGGCTACGGATTCCTGTCGGAGAACGCTGAATTCGCGGCCATCTGTGAAGCGGCGGGAATCACCTTCGTGGGGCCGGCCAGCAGTGTCATCGCCCGCATGGGTGACAAGACCCAGGCCCGCGATGCCATGAAGGCGGCCGGCGTGCCGGTGACGCCGGGCTCGGCCGGCAATCTGGCCGATGTCGAGGAGGCGCTGAGTGTCGCCGAGCAGGTCGGCTACCCCGTCATGCTCAAGGCTACCTCAGGCGGTGGGGGGCGCGGTATCCGGCGTTGTGATGATGCTCATCAGCTCGAGCAGGCCTGGGGGCGCGTGATCTCGGAAGCCACCAAGGCCTTCGGCAGTGCCGATGTGTTCCTCGAGCGTTGCGTGGTCGACCCGCTGCATATCGAGGTGCAGATCCTGGCCGACAGTCACGACAACGTGATTCATCTGTTCGAGCGTGACTGCTCCATCCAGCGTCGCAACCAGAAGCTGATCGAGATCGCCCCCAGTCCGCAACTGACACCGGAGCAGCGCTCCTACGTCGGCGAGATGGCGGTACGTGCCGCCCGCGCCGTCGGCTATCGCAACGCCGGTACCGTGGAGTTTCTGGTCAAGGGCAACGAGATCTACTTCATGGAGATGAACACTCGCGTGCAGGTGGAGCACACCATCAGCGAGGCCATCACCGGCGTGGACATCGTGCGCGAGCAGATCCGCATCGCCTGGGGCCACAAGCTGGCCTTCCGTCAGGAAGACATTCGCCATCACGGCTATGCGATCCAGTTCCGCATCAACGCCGAGGACCCCAAGAACGACTTCCTGCCAAGCTTCGGGCGCATCACGCGCTACTACGCGCCGGGCGGGCCTGGCGTGCGTACCGATACCGCGATCTATACCGGCTACACCATCCCGCCGTATTTCGATTCCATGTGTCTGAAACTCATCGTGTGGGGGCTGACCTGGGAAGAGGTCATCAATCGTGGTTCACGTGCCCTCAATGACATGCGTCTGCAGGGCGTCAAGACCACGGCGCCTTACTATCAGGAAATCCTCAAGCACCCTGATTTCCGCAACGCGCACTTCGATACCGGCTTCGTGGCCGCTCACCCGGAATTGACCCAGTACTCGGTCAAGCGCCTGCCGGAACAGACAGCGCTGGCGATCGCGGCGGCCATCGCGGCCCACGCCGGTCTCTGATGCGCACCTGATGCCCCTGATGTCGTGAATCTTCCCTGAGCTTCCCCCGGTTCACGTAGCCAACAATTAGAAGGACCCCAGACATGACAGCTGCAACCCCCAACACCACCGCCGTCGATCACGCCGAGCGCGTCAAGGTCACCGAAGTCGTGCTGCGCGATGGCCACCAGTCATTGATCGCGACGCGCATGCGCACCGAGGACATGCTGCCGATCGCCGCGCGCCTCGATCAGGCCGGTTTCTACAGTCTCGAAGTGTGGGGCGGCGCGACCTTCGATGCCTGCGTGCGTTTTTTGAAGGAAGACCCCTGGGCGCGCCTGAAGGCGCTCAAGGAAGCCATGCCCAACACCCCGCTGCAGATGCTGCTGCGCGGCCAGAACCTGCTCGGCTATCGTCACTACGCCGATGATGTGGTGGAGGCCTTCGTCGAGCGCGCCGCGGCAGGTGGCATCGATATCTTCCGTGTCTTCGATGCCCTGAATGACCTGCGCAACATGGAAACCGCCATGCGTGCGGTCAAGAAGGCCGGCAAGCACGCCCAGGGCACCATCTGCTACACCGTAAGCCCGGTGCATACGCTGGAGATGTATGTCGAGCAGGCGCGCAAGCTGGTCGAGATGGGGGCCGATTCCATCGCCATCAAGGACATGGCCGGCCTGCTGACGCCGTACGCCACCTATGATCTGGTCAGCGCGCTGGTCGAGGCGGTCGAGGTGCCGGTCCACCTGCACAGCCACGCCACGGCGGGCCTGGCGCCGCAGTGCCAGATCAAGGCTGTCGAGGCGGGCTGTCGCCACATCGACACCTGTATCTCGGCCTTCGCCGGCGGCACCAGCCATCCGGCCACCGAATCCTTCGTGGCCTCGCTGCGCGGCACCCAGTGGGATACCGGCCTTGAGCTGGAGTCGCTGCGCGAGATCGGCGATTACTTCCACGAGGTGCGCAGCAAGTATTCGGCCTTCGAGAGCGAATTCACCCGCGAGGATGTCTCGGTCCAGATCAGTCAGATCCCCGGCGGCATGATGTCCAACCTGGCCAGCCAGCTGAAGGAGCAGAACGCCCTGGAGCGCATCCGCGAGGTATTCGATGAGATCCCGCGTGTGCGTGCCGATCTCGGCTATCCGCCGCTGGTCACCCCGACCTCGCAGATCGTCGGCACCCAGGCGGTACTCAACGTGCTGACCGGCGAGCGCTACAAGAGCATCACCAACGAGGTGAAGCGCTATCTGCAGGGCGGCTATGGTCAGGCGCCGGCACCGGTCAACGAAGAGGTCCGCTCGCGTGCCATCGGCAACGCGCCGGTGGAAGTCGGGCGCCCGGCCGACCTGCTCGCGCCGGAGATGACGCGTCTCACCGAGGAGCTGGGCGAGCTGGCCGAGTCCCCCGAGGACGTGCTGACCTTCGCCATGTTCCCGGAGCTGGGACGTGACTTCCTCAATGAGCGCCGCGCCGGCACGCTCACACCGGAAATAATCCCCCAGGGCGAGGCGGAGCGTCCGGTGACCTCTGGCGTGCCGACCGAGTTCGTCATCGACGTGCACGGCGAGTCCTACGCGGTGCAGATCACCGGTGTCGGCGGTGCCAAGGGCAGCAAGCGTCACGTCTATCTGACCCTGGACGGCATGCCGGAAGAGGTGGTGTTCGAGGCCAAGGACGATTACGTGGCAGGCGGCCAGAGCGGCGGACGTGCCAGCGCCTCGGCGCCGGGCCATGTCACCACCGCGATGCCGGGCAACATCGTCGAGGTACTGGTCGCGGTCGGTGACAGCGTCACCGCGGGCCAGTCGGTGCTGATCAGTGAGGCGATGAAGATGGAGACCGAGATCGCCGCGCGTGTCGACGGTACCGTCAAGGCCATTCATGTCGCGCGTGGCGATCGTGTCACGCCGGGGGAAGTGCTGATCGAGATCGCGTGATGCCAGCGGCGGCGAGGTTGCAAAATCTGGCCGCCGTCACCATCTGACAGCTATACGATCACCAGGGGCGGCCGGGCATCTTCGAGGCTCTGCCGTCCTTTCCTGTGGAAGGACCAACATGGCAATACATTTCGAGCAGGTTCCCGGCCTGAGTGAGCAGATCGACCCGGCCACCCGTGGCTACGTCTTCAACCAGACCATGCTGCGCATCAAGGACCCCGAGCGCAGCCTGGATTTCTACACCCGCGTGCTGGGCATGCGTCTGGTGCGCAAGCTCGACTTCCCGGAAATGCAGTTCAGCCTCTATTTCCTCGCCTATCTGGATGACGACCAGGCCAGTGAAGTGCCCGGTGATGACCTCAAGCGCACCACCTACACCTTCGGGCGTGAGGCGATGCTGGAGCTGACCCATAACTGGGGCACCGAGAATGACCCGGACTTCGCCTACCATGACGGCAACGCCCAACCGCAGGGCTTCGGCCATATCGGGGTCAGCGTGCCGGATGTCTACGCGGCTGCCGAGCGTTTCGAGTCGCTGGGCGTCGAGTTCGTCAAGCGTCCCGACGATGGCAAGATGAAGGGTCTGGCCTTCGTGAAGGACCCCGATGGCTACTGGATCGAGATCCTGCGTGCCGATACCTTCGAGCGTCAGGCCAACGGCGAAGCCTGAGGCGGGTCGCCGCTGTAAACAACCGCCACCACCGGCATGCCCGGGGTGGCGGTTTTTCGTTTATGCGAAACCCCGCGTTGCAGGGGTGTCAGCGGCATTCGCTTGCTGCAATGATGATGTCTGACTGACACTCGCAAGGCGCTCATTATTGATGGCCCTTGAGATCGATCGCCCATGACGAAAGAGGAGACAGCTATGTCGGAGAATGCACAGCGGTTGAGCGGCAAGGTGGCGGTAGTCAGTGGGGCTTCACGCGGGATCGGCGCCGGGATCGCGCAGCGCCTGGCGACGGACGGCGCTCACGTCATCGTCAACTACCGCAGCGACAGTGATGGCGCCTTGCAGGTCGTGACGGATATCGAGTCACGGGGCGGCAAGGCGATCGCCGTTCAGGCCGATGTCGGTGTCAGCAGCGACGCGGCACAATTGTTCACCGAAGCCCGGCGCGTGTACGGCGGCGTGGATATCCTGGTCAACAATGCCGGCATGAGCATCTACAAGCCCATCGCCGATTTCACGGATGACGACTTCGCCAACCTGATGCAGGCCAATCTGACCGGCTCCTTCAATCTGATGCGTGAGGCGGCGCGGCATCTGCGTGATGGCGGGCGCGTGATCAACATGTCCACCTCGGTGACGCGGCAGATGTTCGCGACCTATGGGCCCTATGCGGCTTCCAAGGCCGCGGTGGACCAGCTGACGCGGGTGCTGGCCAAGGAAGTCGGCGAGCGAGGCATCACGGTCAACGCCGTGGCGCCGGGCCCGACGGACACTGACCTGTTTCGTCATGGCAAGAGTGAAGAGACCATCGAGCGCCTCAAGGGCATGGCGGCGCTGGGCAGGATCGCGACACCGTCGGATATTGCTGCCGTGGTGGCCTGGCTTGCCAGTGAAGATGCCGGCTGGGTAAGTGGTCAGGTCATCGGTGCCAATGGCGGCTTTGCCTGAGGTCACCGAGGTGGGTTTTGCCTAACACCGCCCATGTTTGCGGCTATGCTGTTGTCAGGATGAGGTTTGTTCAGACATTGGCATGAGGGGCTGGTATGAAGGTGACAGCTAGCGAAGTCCACGGCGATATCTCGCCGCAGGGCGTGATCCCGGCTCCCGATGGTTTGTGCGTGGGCTATCCGGGGCACCTTGGGGGTTACTCGCGCGAGTGCGCGCTCAAGCTCTATGCCAACGACGCCCAGCTCAAGGCTTACGCAGGCATCGATGAGGTCATCAGGGCGCTGGCGGAAGGCGAGATCGATACCGCCGTGGTGCCCTGGTCGCGTGGGCATCAGCGTCCGGTGCGCACCACCCATCAGGCGCTGGCCTTCTGGACGGGCATCTGCGTCGAGCGGCGCGTCTTCCGTGCCATCAGTCTCAGTCTGCTCGGGCCGCCCGGGGCTTCGCCGTCGGCGGTGAGGCGTATCGTGGCGCGTGAGGCCCTGTTCGAAGAGTGCGATGCCTGGTTGCAGCAGAACCTGCCTGAGGTCGAGCGGGTGGAGTGTCTGCACATGGCGGATGCGCTGGACATGGCAGAGAGTCGCAGCGATACGCTGGCCATCGCGCCGCCATCGCTGGCGCGCCGCCCGGGGCTTGTGTGCCTTGCCCAGCGCATCGAGGATGACCCCGGCCGTGTGGCGCAATTCGCGGTGCTGAGGCGTGATCACTCGCGGGTGCGCGGCCAGTGCTTTTCCTGTGATGCCACGGTGGATGAAGGGCAGGGCAACGCCGTGCTGTCCGGTACCAGCGAGCCCGCCAGGTGAGGCTCGCCGCTCGGCCCTGAGTTCCGTTATGCTGAAGGCCATTCGTCATCAGAGGCCTTTTGCATGGTGTCTTCCGACCAGCGCTCGTCCGCTCCCTCCGTATCCTCTCCATCAGAGACGCAGGACGCCGCGACTTCATCCGATGTCGCGGCGTCCTGCGTGGTGCAACGCATCCCTGCCACTCCCGCCGAGTGGATGACCCCCGGCGAGCTTGATGCCCGCCTGCCGGTGCGGCCGGCCGTGGTGCCGGTCTCGTTGCCGACGGCCGGGCTGATCATCGTCGATGAGATCAACGGCTTCTGTCAGGTCGCAGGCGGTGCGCTGGCGCCTCAGGCGCCCAATGCCCAGGTCAGCAGGATGATCGCCCTCAGCGATACGCTGGCGCGGACCTTCAGTGAGCGTAGGCGCCCCTTGCTGGCCTTCATTGATTCTCATGCGCCGGGCAAGCCGGAGCCGCCTTATCCCGCCCATTGTGAGCAGGGCAGCGGCGAGGATGAGCTGGTGGCGGAACTTGCCTGGCTGGAAGAGGAGCCGCAAGCCACGCTGGTGCGCAAGGACTGCATCAATGGCTATGTCGGCGCGATTGATCCCCATACCCAGGTCAATGCGCTGCAGGAGTGGGTGAGCGACGAAGGGCTGGAAACCCTGCTCGTGGTAGGCATCTGTACCGATATCTGCGTGATGGACCTGGTATTGACGTTGCTGTCGGCGCGCAATCACGGCCTGCTGGGCAAGGTGCGTGACATCGTGGTGCTGGAGCCCGGCTGTGCCACCTACGACCTGCCGGCCGAAGTGGTTGAGCAGCTGGGGCTCCCCGGTACGGCGACGCATCCCCAGGCAGACAGTCATCACATCGGACTTTACTGCATGGCGGCGCGTGGTGCGGTGATCGCCAGTCAGCTTGAGCTGATCAGTTGAGCTGATCAGTTGAGCGGATGTCGTGAGCTGTTGTTGTGGTCTACTGCTGTGGGCTGCTGTTACGGAATGAACCGCAGCGTCCCCGGAGAGAGGAAGAGAGGAAGAGCTGGGGTGGTGGCAGGAAGGCAGCAATTTCGCCACATGCAGCGCAGTCAATACTGCCCGTCTGCGCAAAAGGTAGTTTGATTACAACATCTGGCCATGAAAACGCCGCCTCTCTTGCGAGCAGGCGGCGTTTTCATGGGGAGACAGCCAGCGTCATTCAGGCGCGGGTGCTGACCCAGTCATTGGCGTCCGGCACGGCCACCTCGACTTCCTCGGAGATCAACTTCGAGTGGAAGAGGAAGTCCGCGCTGGCCGCATTGCTGGCGACCGGCACGTTCCACAATGCCGCCAGGCGCAGCAGCGCCTTGACGTCAGGGTCGTGCGGCATCGGCGCAAACGGGTCCCACAGGAAGACCAGCAGGTCCAGATTGCCTTCGGCGATGCGCGCGCCGATCTGCTGATCACCGCCCAGCGGGCCGCTCAGCAAGCCCTCTACCTCGAGGCCCAGCTCCTTGCTGATGCGGCGGGCAGTCGTGCCCGTGCCCAGCAGCTGGTGGCGGGACAGCTCATCGCGCCAGCGATTGGCCCACGCCAGCATTTCATCCTTCTTGCCATCGTGCGCCACCAGCGCAATGCGCTTGCGTGCTGGCAGGGTGCGCCGTGCCTGGCGCTTGGGTCGTTGTTCGCTCATTCCCTGACCTCCTGAGGATGGGGCAATGTCGCTGGCCTCTCGCCCTGAAAGGCCCGGGGCGGGAGGCCAGCGAGGCCGATCAGTCGATGGTGCTGCCGACAGTGACGATCTTCATGGTGTTGGTGCCGCCATGTGCGTTCATCTGGTCACCACGGGTCAGGATCACCAGGTCACCGCGAGTCGCGATGCCGCGGGCTTCCAGCTCCGCGATGGCGCGACGATTGATTTCCGCCGCCGGCAATTCGCTGGAATCGAAGGGCAGTGACACCACGCCGCGGTAGAGGGCCATGCGACGCTGGGTCTTCTGGTCCTGCGCCAGGCCGACGATGGGCAGACCGGAGCGGATGCGCGAGGCGATCAGCGGGGTATAGCCGGATTCCGTCATGCACACGATGGCCACGACACCGGTCAGGTGGTTGGCGGCATACATCGCGGACAGCGCGATGGTCTCGTCGGTCTTGCTGAAGCCTTCGTGGATGCGGTGCTGGGATTCCTGCGCGGCACGCTCACGTTCGGCGCCCAGGCAGACGCGATCCATGGTCTCGATGGTCTCGACCGGGAAGTCGCCGGCGGCGGTCTCGGCCGACAACATCACGGCGTCGGTGCCGTCGAGCACGGCATTGGCGACGTCGAAGACTTCGGCGCGGGTCGGCAGCGGCGCGCTGATCATGGATTCCATCATCTGGGTGGCCGTGATGACCACGCGGTTGAGGCTGCGCGCGCGGCGGATCATGCGCTTCTGCACGCCGATCAGCTGAGCATCGCCAATCTCGACGCCCAGATCGCCACGCGCCACCATCACGCCTTCACTGGCGAGGATGATGCCATCCAGCACGGCGTCGTCGGCCACGGCTTCTGCGCGCTCGACCTTGGCGATCAGGCCGATGTCACGACCTTCCTCGCCCAGCAGTTCACGGGCCAGCTGCATGTCGGCGCCGCTGCGCGGGAAGGAAACGGCCAGATAGTCGACGCCGATATCGATGGCGGTCTTCAGGTCAGCCTTGTCCTTGTCGGTCAGGGCTTCGGCAGACAGGCCGCCGCCTTGCTTGTTGATGCCCTTGTTGTTGGACAGCTTGCCGCCGACCTTGACGGTGGTGTGGATCTCATTGCCCTTGAGCTCATTGACCTCAAGCACCACACGGCCATCGTCGAGCAGCAGCACGTCGCCCGCAACCACGTCATCGGCCAGTTCCTGGTAGTCACAGCCGACACGCTCGACGGTACCTTCATCACGGCCCAGGCCGATATCGAGGATGAACGGCTGGCCTTCGCTCAGCTTGACGGCGGTATCCTTGAAGCGCGCGATGCGGATCTTCGGGCCCTGCAGGTCGCCCAGTACGGCGACGCTGCGGCCCTGTGCGGCGGCAGCCTGACGTACGGCCTCGGCGCGCATGCGGTGGTCTTCGGGGCTACCGTGGGAGAAGTTGAGGCGTACCACATCGACTCCGGCACGAATCATCGCGTCGAGCACACCCGGCTTGTCACTGGCAGGGCCGAGAGTGGCGACAATCTTGGTGCGGCGGATCGGGCCGTTGAACGCGTGCGGCATGAAAGCATACTCCTTGAACACTGGCGTGATGGACTGGCTGAAAACGCAAACCAGGTTGTTGTCATTTTACTACATTGAAGGCTGAAAGGGAGCCTGTCGAGTATCGTCGGCTGTCGTTGTCCATTCTCGTGATCACGATCGGGACTGCAAGGGGTGACGTGAAGTATGCCGAGCGATTGTTGCGAATACGTTGTCGCGGGTACGCGGACATGGGCTGGGGCGTCAGGGTATGCCGCGCTGCGCCATGCGGGCGCGGCCCGTCATTTCGAGGCCTGACGGCCAGGCGTCGCATGCTCTCTGCGGCAGTGTCGTGGTGACCGCCCCGTCACGCCAATGTCCGCCGGCTGGCTTTCACTGACAGCCATTCCAGTGCTACCTATATAGTGGCAATACCCTGCTGAGCGAAATTTCCGCGCATCGGCCCAGCGCAGAACCCTGTACCGGCCCCGTGTATCGGGCCCGTTGACCGCTGCCATGCGCTGATGACCTATGCTCAAACCCGGCTCGAATGCCGGATTGCCACGACCACATGCCTGAAGGCTGTCGATGTCATTCGGCGCAAGCCGCATGCTGACATGGCGGGTGGCATGGCATGTCTCGAGGCTGTCGCAGAGGCGCCCTGTCGAGCCGCCCTGACGAAGCGTCAGTCTCAACATTGCTGGTCAGCGCTGAAATGCTGGGGTAGGGTAGGCGCATTTTTCGGCTGGGACAAAACCCAGCGCGACGAGTCATTCGCCGGCGCAATCAGCGCCGGCCAGGAGATGCGAGCAACCATGGGCAAGTCACTGGTGATCGTCGAGTCGCCCGCCAAGGCCAAGACCATCAACAAGTATCTCGGCAACGACTTCGTGGTGAAGTCGAGTGTCGGGCACATCCGCGACCTGCCGACCAGCGGAAGCGGCAAGCAGGCCACCGACCCCAAGGAACGTGCCCGTCAGGCGGCGGAGACTCGCAAGATGTCGCCCGAGGTCAAGGCGGCTCACAAGGCGCAGAAGGCCAAGACCCAGTTGATCCGCCGCATGGGGGTCGACCCGGAGAATGGTTGGGAGGCGCATTACGAGATCCTGCCTGGCAAGGAAAAGGTCGTTTCCGAGCTGACGCGTCTGGCCGAGAAAGCCGACACCATCTATCTCGCGACGGATCTGGACCGCGAAGGTGAGGCGATTGCCTGGCACCTGCGCGAGACCATCGGTGGCGACGATTCGCGTTACAAGCGCGTAGTGTTCAACGAGATCACCAAGAAGGCGATCACGGCGGCCTTCGATGAGCCGGGCGAACTGAAGATGGACCGCGTACATGCCCAGCAGGCACGCCGTTATCTGGATCGCGTCGTCGGCTTCATGGTCTCGCCGCTGCTGTGGGCCAAGGTCGCTCGTGGCCTGTCCGCCGGGCGCGTGCAGTCGGTTGCCGTGCGTCTGATCGTCGAGCGTGAGCGCGAGATCCGCGCCTTCATCCCCGAAGAGTTCTGGGATGTCCACGCTGAGCTGGCCGCCGCCAGTGGTGAAGCGATCCGTTTCGAGCTGGCGCGTCAGGATGGCAAGGCCTTCCGTCCGACCAGCGAGAAGGAGACGATGGATCGCATCGCGGCGCTGCGCACGGCCAAGCTCGCGATCACCAATCGTGAAGACAAGCCGACGCGCTCCAAGCCGAACGCGCCGTTCATCACCTCGACCCTGCAGCAGGCGGCCAGTGGTCGTCTCGGCTTCTCGGTCAAGAAGACCATGATGATGGCCCAGCGTCTCTACGAGGCGGGTTACATCACCTACATGCGTACCGACTCGACCAATCTGTCGGCGGACGCGGTGGCCACGGCGCGCGACTTCATCAGCGAAGAATACGGCAGCAACTACCTGCCGGAAGCGGCCAACGTCTACTCCAGCAAGGAAGGCGCCCAGGAAGCGCACGAAGCGATTCGTCCTTCCGAAGTGTCACGCCGCGCCACCGATCTCGCCGGTATGGAGCGTGACGCCGAGCGTCTGTATGAGCTGATCTGGCGTCAGTTCGTCGCCTGTCAGATGCTGCCGGCCGAATACCTGTCCTCCACGCTGACCATCGAAGTGGATGGCTACGAGCTGCGCGCCAAGGGCCGTGTGCTCAAGTTCGACGGTTACACGCGTGTCATGAAGCCGATGGGCAAGAAGGAAGAGGACCAGTCGCTGCCGGACCTCGCCATCGGCGAGAAGCTGGACCTGGTCGAGCTGCAGCCGCTGCAGCACTTCACCAAGCCCACGGCGCGTTACACCGAGGCCAGCCTGGTCAAGGAGCTGGAGAAGCGCGGTATCGGTCGTCCGTCCACCTATGCCGCCATCATCTCCACCATCCAGGACCGTGGCTACGTGGCGCTGGAAAACCGTCGCTTCTATGCCGAGAAACTGGGCGACATCGTCACCGATCGCCTCAGCGAGTCCTTCAAGGACCTGATGGACTTCGGCTTCACGGCGCGCATGGAAGACTATCTCGATGAGGTGGCCAACGGCGGGCGCAACTGGCGCGAGCTGCTGGACACCTTCTACGCCGAGTTCAAGGCCGAGCTGGACCACGCCCAGTCCGAAGAGGGCATGCGTCCCAACCAGCCGGTGCCGACGGACATCGCCTGCCCGACCTGTGGGCGTGAGATGCAGATTCGTACCGCCTCGACCGGGGTCTTCCTGGGCTGTTCCGGCTACAACCTGCCGCCCAAGGAGCGCTGCAAGACCACCATCGATCTGCTGCCGGGCGATGAAGCCGTGGCGGCCGATGCCGGTGAAGATGCCGAGACGGATGCGCTGCGCGCCAAGCGTCGCTGCCCGATCTGCGCCACCGCGATGGACAGCTACCTGATCGATGAGCAGCGCAAGCTGCATGTCTGCGGCAATAGCCCGGACTGTGTCGGTCACGAGGTCGAGGAAGGTCAGTTCCGCATCAAGGGCTACGATGGCCCGGTGATCGAGTGCGACAAGTGCGGTTCCGACATGCAGCTCAAGACCGGGCGTTTCGGCAAGTACTTCGGCTGCACCAACGAGAATTGCAAGAATACCCGCAAGCTGCTCAAGTCCGGTGAGGTGGCGCCGCCGAAGATGGACCCGATTCCGATGCCGGAACTTGCCTGCGTCAAGGTCGAGGACCACTACGTGCTGCGCGATGGCGCCAGTGGCCTGTTCCTGGCGGCCAGTCAGTTCCCCAAGAATCGCGAGACGCGTCCGCCGCTGGTCAAGGAGCTCAAGGCGCATGCCGACGAGCTGCCGGAGAAGTATCACTTCATTCTCGAAGCCCCGGATCAGGACCCGGACGGACGTCCGGCGCAGATTCGCTTCTCGCGCAAGGTCAAGGCTCAGTACGTCATGACCGATGAGGAAGGCAAGGCGACCGGTTGGAAGGCGACCTACGACAACGGCCGCTGGGTCGTCGAGGACAAGCGCAAGGGAGCCAAGAGCTGATGAGCCAGCGTGCCCGTACCAATCAGCTGCTGTATCAGGCCGAGTTGCTGCTGGCCCAGTCAGCAGCCTCTGGCGACGATGAGCATGCCGTGGCGCGTCGCATGGCCGGTGAAGAGGGCGCGCTCGCCCTGCTGGAGCTGGCGCTGGCGTCATTGCTGGAAGAGTGTGCCGTGACGGCGCGCTGGCCAGAGGGTAGCTGGCGCGAGCGCCTGGCGTCGCCGCCGACGCCCATCGCCGAGGTCGAGCAGCTGCGCAGCCTGCTGGAGCATTCCGACAGCTGGTTGTCTGAGCTGGTCGCGGATGTGACCCGCCTGCATGAAGAGGGCGGCGTCGCTCGCCGCGAGGAATCGCGTTCGCGTGGTGATGGTCTGATCATCGCGGCAGCCTCGAGCGCCTCGCTGGCCGAGCGTCTCAGTGCCGCCATCACGGCATTCAAGGCGCTGCTGCCGCAGCTGCGCGAGTCGAGTGTCGAGTGGTAGGTCAAGGCGTTGATCTGGTGCTGCACGCTGGTGATGACTGGCGCATGGCAATCGGGTGACGTTTCGCCTTCACGGGTGCTAGACTGATCGCATTGTGGCAAGCCCTGCATTCTCCGGTACGACCATGGCTCTGGCTGTGGTCGTACTTTTTTCTGCGTCGCTGATGGCAACGCGGTGCCGGGCTTGCCAGCCGTCGCGCTGACGATTACAACGACGCCGGTATCTCGCGAGATGCCGTGCAGGAGGAATGACGTGTCCGATCCCGCCGTACTTGAAATTGTGCAAATGGAAGATGGTGAAGTGATTCTGCGCGCCGCGGAAAGCGAAGGTGAGCCGCTGCTCAGCATTCGCATTTCGGACGAGGCCGCCGATCTGCTGCGTGACAATCGTTTCGAGGTCGCGCGTGAGATGATCGACCACGCCATCACCCGGACTCGCCTCTGGGATGGCGAAGAAGACGAGGACGAGCAGTCAGAAGGCATCGTGCACTGATTCATCGCTCGCGCTTCGCGCACAAAAAAACCCGCCTCGAGGCGGGTTTTTTTGTGCAATGCGTGCGGCTTTTCTGTTGCTCAGAGCTCTGCGAGAAAGGTGCTGCTGGGCATAGCTCGTTGCTCAAAGCGCTGCTGGTCAAGGCCTCAGTGCAGGCCGCCATCGCGGATGACGCCCACCCCGAGACCTTCGATCTCCAGGCTGTCCGTGCGCAGGTCGACCTTGATCGGCGAGAAGTCCTCGTTCTCGGCTTCCAGCCACACGTAGTGCCCGTCACGGCGGAAGCGCTTGACGGTGACCTCATCCCCCAGACGTGCCACTACGATCTGTCCGTCACGCACGCTGCTGGTGCGGTGCACGGCCAGCAGGTCGCCTTCCAGAATTCCCACGTCCTTCATCGACACGCCGCGCACGCGCAACAGGTAGTCGGCAGCCGGCGAGAAGTAGTCGCTCGGCAGCGGGCAGTGACGGTCGATATGCTCGCTGGCAAGAATCGGACTGCCGGCGGCCACTTCCCCGATCACCGGCAGGCCATCGTTGGCGCTGTCGTCGACGTCAGCCAGCGACGGCACGCGAATGCCGCGAGAGGTGCCCGGCACCATCTCGATGGCGCCCTTGCGCTTGAGGGCACGCAGATGCTCCTCGGCAGCATTCGGTGAGCGGAAGCCCAGCGCCTGGGCGATTTCGGCCCGCGTCGGCGGGTAGCCAGAGGACTTGATGGTCTTGATGATGAAGTCGAAGACATCCTGCTGGCGCGGAGTAAGCGGCTGGGTCATGGCATTGCCTTTGGCCTGGGCGGCATCTTGAGCTGACGGCACGGGGTGTGCATCCATACAACTGTCATTGTATCCAGTCATGGCGGTCATGCAAGGCATCGTGGCTTGCGTGGTGGCCTCAAAGGGCAGGTAGTCGCCGAGATATCGCTGTCTGGCGACTTTTCGTGCTGATATCCGAGGCATTCTTTCTTGATGGGAATGTCTGGAAGTGAATGCCTGGAGGTGAATGTCTGGTGGTGAATGTCTGGAAGTGAACCCGGCCTGGCGCTGGCGGGGTGGTCAGTCACCCAGCTAGGCGAGCCCTTGAATCGGCACGGTCAGCGTTGAGGGAATATCAGGCTTGGCTAAACCTCTGGCGTTTGAAACGCGAGAGAATTGTCAGTCATGGCATGGCGCGCTAGAATCAAAGTGTTTCAAACGAATGTTCGTCGATGGCGGTGCTCACGGGTGCCGTGATCGAACGTGCCTTGCGGTGAACATGCACCACCTCATGAGAGAGTCGCCGCGCGGGGCTTGCGCCGTGACCTACGACTCCAGTTCTTTTCTACCTGACAAGGGTTCCGCCCATGGCCCAGACCGATACCGTTACCCGCATCCTCGATACTGCCGAGGTGCTGTTCGCCGAGCGCGGCTTCGCCGAGACCTCACTGCGTAACATCACCAGCAAGGCCAAGGTCAATCTGGCGGCGGTGAACTACCACTTCGGCTCCAAGAAATCGCTGATCCAGGCGGTCTTCGCACGCTATCTCGACCCGTTCAGTGAGCGCTTCCACGCGGCACTCGACAGCGTCGAGCAGCAATACGCCGGGCGTCAGGTGCCGCTGGAGGTCCTGCTGGAGGTGATGGCGCGTACCGTGCTGGAGGTGCCGGCCGAGCGCAACAGCCTGCGTACCTTCATGCGCCTGCTCGGGCTGGCCTATACCCAGGGGCAGGGCCACATGCGACGCTATATCCGCGAGCATTACGGCACGGTCTTCAGCCGCTTCGCCGAGCTTCTGAAGCTGGCGACGCCTGATCTGCCGGACAACGAGCGCTTCTGGCGCCTGCACTTCATGCTCGGCAGCGTGATTTTCACCTTCTCGGGCCTGGATGCGCTGCGCGATATCGAGGAAGCCGAGTACGGCCATCACACCACGGTGCGTGAGCTGATCCAGCACATGCGTCCGGTGGTGGTCGCGGCGATGGCAGCGCCGTTGCCGGCCTCGCTCGGAGATGGTGAGGCGGTCACCCAGGCGGCCAGCTGATGGCCTGCTGGGTAGCGGTGGACCTCTCGCGCCAAAGCCTTGAGATACGCAATGACGCGCCGAGTGGCAGTCGTGATGCGCCGCCCCCCGCGGCTGACCCTGAGGCGCTGGTGCACGCCTGCGCGATCTCCAGCGGCCTCAACGGTATTGGCGAGCTCGACGGCAGCGGTTGCACGCCAACCGGCTGGCATGTGATTCGAGCCGCCATCGGGGCGGGCAATCCGCGTGGCGCCGTCTATCGCGGACGGCGCTTCACGGGCGAGGTGTTCACGCCCGAGCTTGCCGCGGAGCATCCTGAGCGTGACTGGATCCTGACGCGCATTCTGTGGCTCAGCGGCCGCGAGCCCGGCGTCAATCGTGGTCGCAATGCCCGCAGCGAGCGGGTCGATAGTCTGCGCCGCTACATCTATTTTCATGGCACGCCCAGCACGGAGCCCATGGGGGTAGCGGCGTCCCACGGCTGCATTCGCTTGCGTGATGACGACCTGCTGCGACTCTTTGCCGAGGCTGTGCCCGGCACCCCGGTACTGCTGCATGCCTGAAGGCGCTGGTGCCCGAGTCTGATACCCTCCATGAGCTGTCACCGGAATCTGCGTGACAGCCCCTTGCCGGGGCGCAGCTGGCCGCGACTGTTCGATAGGGGTTCAGTCGGCTAGAATTGCGCCTTTCCTCGCGCTGGCAGCCTGATTCATCACGTTTCTTCCAGGCTGCCGAGCCCCGTAAAAGACATGAAGTCCTGGCGGTCGTGGCTCCTCTCTTCACGGGACATCACTGCCGCAGGCCATGGACAGGAAGGATGACATGACACAGCCACTGGGCTCCGTAATGGTCGATGTTGCGGGGCTGACCCTCGCCCGCGACGAACGTGAACTGCTGGCACGCCCTGCCGTCGGGGGCGTCATCCTGTTTGCGCGCAACTGCGCTTCTCCCGAGCAGGTGTTGGAACTGAGCCGCGAGATTCGCAGCGTCAATCCCCACCTGCTGATCGCCATCGATCAGGAAGGCGGGCGCGTCCAGCGTCTGCGCGAGGGCGTGACACGCCTGCCATCGATGCGCAGCCTGGCGCAGTGCTGTCTCGGGCGTGACTGTGATGGCTGCGGCGAAGACGCCCAGGCCGCAGGCCTGGGTCTGGCACGCGATGCCGGCTGGCTGCTGGGCATGGAAATGGCAGCCATCGGCTGTGATATCACCTTTGCGCCGGTACTGGATATCGATGTGGCGGGCTCGACCATCATTGGCGATCGCAGCTTCGGCGCCACGCCGGAAGACGTCATCGCGGTGGGCGGCGCCTTCATCGACGGGCTGCAGGAGGCGGGCATGTCCGCCGTCGGCAAGCACTACCCGGGGCATGGTGGCATCTCGGCAGATACCCATCTGGAGCGCGTGGTCGACCCGCGGCCGTTCCGCGAGCTGCGCGAACATGACCTCAAGCCCTTCGCGGCCCTCGCCGAGCGCCTGGGTGGCGTGATGCCGGCGCATGTGATCTATCCGGATTTCGATGCACGTCCCGCGGGCTTCTCACCCAGCTGGTTGGGCCTGCTGCGCGAAGAGTTCGGCTTCAAGGGCGCCATCTTCTCCGATGATCTCGGCATGGCGGCGGCCGTCGCGGAAGGTGGCCCGGCAGAGCGTGCACGCCTGGCGCTGGACGCCGGCTGCGACATGGCGCTGGTCTGCAATGACCCGGCCGCCGCGCGCGAAGTGCTCGACAGCCTCGATGACGATGAGCAGCGCCACCGTGGCAAGCGCCAGGCGCGTCTGCGCTATGCGCGAGCTCGCCCGACGCTGGATGGTCTGGTGGGGCTGGCACGCTGGCGGCGCACCCACGCGCGGCTCGAATCGATGGCGGCCAGTCAGGCATCACAGCAGGCTGCCATGCCCTCGGGCACGCTAGGCGCCGCTGACGCGTCTGACGCACGGTCGGTCTCTGAGTCCGGTAGCGCGCAATAATCAGGCACGCGGTGCCTTTTTCGAGTCGAAGACTGGCAAGGAATTCCCATGGCTGAGCAATCCGCCACCGAGGCTGCTGCCGACAAGCTGGCAGCGCCTGCCGAAGAGATGATCAATCAATGGGTCGAGCCGCTGCGCCAATGGGTCGAGCAGACCTTTGGTCTGCCGCTGTGGGGCATCAATCTCGCTCTGCTACTGCTGGCGGTGCTGTTGCTGCACCTCATCGAGCGGGTGGTGCTCAGCCGCCTGGCGACGCATGCCGAGAAGAGCCGCAACCTGTGGGATGACGCCCTGGTGCATGGCCTGCGTCATCCCTTGTCATTCTGGCTCTACAGCATGGGGGTGTTGCTGGCGCTCGGCATCATCGCCGGCCAGTTCAGCCTCGGCGGGGCCGAGAAGTACCTGGGCACGGCGCGCCAGATCGTGACCCTGCTGGCGCTGGCCTGGGCGTTGATTCGCATGGTCAAGCGCTTCGAGGCGCTGCGCACCATGCCGCCGCCCGGCACCAACGTCAACGCGATGGATGCCACCACGGCCTCGGCGATCAGCAAGCTGCTGCGGGCGGTCGTGGTCGTGCTGGTGGGGCTGGCCATCCTGCAGAATCTCGGCGTCTCGTTGTCCGGGGTGCTGGCCTTCGGGGGTGTCGGCGGTATCGCGGTCGGCTTTGCGGCGCGGGATCTGCTGGCCAACTTCTTCGGCGCCCTGATGATCCATCTCGACCGGCCCTTCAAGGTCGGCGACTGGATCCGCTCACCGGACCGCGAGATCGAGGGCACCGTCGAGGATATCGGTTGGCGCCTGACGCGCATCCGCACCTTCGACATGCGGCCCCTCTACGTGCCGAACGCCATCTTCACCAGCATCTCGGTGGAGAATCCGTCGCGCATGTACAATCGCCGCATCTTCGAGACCGTGGGGCTGCGCTATGAGGATGCCGCCCAGGTCGGCCCCATCGTTGCCGCGGTACGCGAGATGCTGGAAGGCCATGACGAGATCGACCAGACGCGCACCCAGATCGTGAACTTCACCACCTATGGTGAGCATTCGCTGAACTTCTTCGTCTATGTCTTCACGCGCACCACCGACTGGGTGAAGTACCACGCGATCAAGCAGGATGTCCTGCTCAAGGTGCACGACATCATCCGTGAGCATGATGCCCAGGTGGCGCTGCCGGGTCAGCGTCTGCATTTTGCCGATGTACTGCCCTTCGAAGGACGCCACCATGAACACGACGCCGAGGCTGAGAATGCCGCGGCGTCATCAGACACGCAGACGCGCGGGTCCCGCCGCCGTTCTGATTCAACCGCCGCTGCTACATCCTCCTCTGCGCCCGTCCGGCGTGGAGATGAGGCCAGTGACACCCAGGAAACTCCCGATGCTGACTCCGACGCCTGAGACCCTCACCGCCCTGCATGACGAAATGCGTGAGGTGATGGACAATGCCGATTGCCTGATCCCGCAAGCTGACCTTGAAGTGGCACTCGACCGCATGGCCGTTGAGCTGACGGAACGCCTCGGCGATCGCATGCCGATCTTCTATTGCGTGATGAACGGCGGCCTGATCACCGCCGGCCAGCTGCTGACCCGCCTCGACTTCCCGCTGGAAGTCGATTATCTGCACGCCACTCGCTACCGTGGCGCGATGCGCGGCGGCGAGCTGTTCTGGCGCGTCAACCCGGAGCTGCCGATGGCCGGTCGCGACGTGGTGATCGTCGATGACATCCTCGATGAGGGTGGCACCCTGGCCGCGATTCTCGAGTACTGCCGTGAAGCCGGTGCGCGCAGCGTGTCCAGCTGTGTGCTGGTCGACAAGAAGCATGACCGCAAGGCCTACCCGGGCTTCAAGGCCGATTTCTGTGGTCTCGACGTCGAAGACCGCTTCCTGTTCGGCTTCGGCATGGACTACAAGGGCTACTGGCGTAACGCGCCGGGCATCTACGCGCCCAAGGGTCTGTAACCCAAGGGGCTGTAACCCAAGGGCTTTAACCCAAGTGTCTGTGACATGAGCCGCCGGATGGCAGTCGCCATCGCGTGCGATAGCCATCGTCAACGCTGGCATTCGTTCACCACCCGCCCGGGCAACCGCGGCGGGTGGTGTCGTTTTCGGGGCCTTTTCTGTTCTCCTGGCGCAGAGCGTGACGATTGTGCTTGTCGTTGTCGGTGGGCTCGGAGTAGCGTTCGCTGAGGATCGGAGTGTCCGGTCCCGAGAGATTCCTGCACATGGGTGGCAAGGAGGCGGGCGATGCTGGCGGTGATCGGTGGGACGGGGTTCGGCAGTTGGGCAGGCATGGAAGTGCTCAGGCGCGGCGGGCAGGAAACGCCCCTGGGGGCGGCCTCCTGTGGCGTCGTGGAAGGGCGACTGAATGGTCAGTCGCTGCTGTTTCTGGCCCGTCATGGCCAACCGCACAAGGTGCCGCCGCATCGCATCAACTATCGCGCCAATCTATGGGCGCTCAAACAGGCGGGCGCGACCCATGTGGTGGGAGTCAACTGCGTGTCCGGCATCGACCCGACGCTGGCCCCGGGCACGCTGGTGGTGCCGGACCAGCTGATCGATTACACCACCGGCCGCGAGGGTTCGTTCTTCGATGGGCGTTTCAAGCCGTTCCAGCATGTGTCGTTCGCCTGGCCGTATCATCGGGTCTGGCGTGAGGAGCTGCATGCGGCGGCCGCCGAGGCGGGGTTGCCCCTCACGGCCGGCGGGGTGCTGGGCGTGGTGCAGGGGCCGCGGCTGGAGACTGCCGCCGAGATCCGCCTGATGGCGCGCGATGGCAATACGCTGGTCGGCATGACGGGCATGCCCGAGGCCGTGCTGGCGCGCGAGCTCGAGATGGAATACGCCAGCCTGTGTCTGGTGATCAGCCATGCCGCAGGCGTCGGTGAAGAGGAGCCGACCCGCGCAGGCACGGAATCCGTGATCGAGGCCGGCATGCCCAGGGTGCAGCGCTTGCTGGCGACGCTGTTGGCGCGCCGTGCCTGAGCTGCCTGGCCTCAGGAGGAGAGTGGGGGGAGGCGGTGGTTGTAGATAGGCGGTGGTTGTAGGTAGGCGGTGGTGTAGGGAGGGCGTGTAGAGGGTGTAGGGCGTGTAGAGGGTATGCCCGCACGAAAAACGGCCTGCATCCGCGATGCAGGCCGTTTTCATGTTCCGCTCACGCTCACGCTCACGCTCACGCTCACGCTCACGCTCACGCTCACGCTCACGCTCACGCTCACGCTCAAGTTCATGCCCATGTTCGAGCCCAGGCGCCTGGCAGCGCAGGGCGCGTCAGGCCGCCTTGGTCTTGGCGTTGAGCAGGTCCAGCAAGGTCTCGCAGAAGCTGAAGCGCTTCTCGGCGTCGTCCATGTCGGTGGCGAAGCGCAGCGTGTCGGCGCCTTCCAGCTTGTAGACATCCGACTGGCGCTGAATCAGGTTGACCAGTGTCAGCGGATCGACCGGCGTCTGGGCGCCGAAGATGATGCGACCACGCCCGGCGCCGGCCTCCAGCTTGATGATGCCCAATGCCTGGGCGCGCTGGCGCAGCTGGGTCTGGCGGAACAGCGTCTTGACCGGCTCCGGCAGCAGGCCGAAACGGTCGATCATCTCGACCTGCAGTTCGCGCAGGTCGCTTGCGTTCTCGGCGTTGCTGATGCGCTTGTACATCATCAGGCGTTGCTGGACGTCGTGCAGATAATCGGCCGGAATCAGTGCCGGCAGATTCAGGCTGACCTCGACGCCTTCATCCAGCGGTGACTCGATATTGGGCGTCTTGCCCGCCTTGATGGCCTTCACGGCGCGATCGAGCATCTCCATGTACAGCGAGTAGCCGATGGTTTCCATCTGGCCGGACTGCTCGTCACCCAACAGCTCACCCGCGCCGCGGATCTCCATGTCATGGGAGGCCAGCGTGAAGCCGGCACCGAGGTCCTGGGACTCGCTGATCGCCTCCAGACGCTTGACCGCATCGCGGGTCATCGCCTTGGGATGCGGGGTCAGCAGGTAGGCGTAGGCCTGGTGATGCGAGCGCCCGACGCGGCCACGCAGCTGGTGCAGCTGGGCCAGGCCGAACTTGTCGGCGCGCTCGATGATGATGGTATTGGCGCTCGGGATGTCGATGCCGGTCTCGATGATGGTCGAGCACACCAGCACGTTGAAGCGCTTGTGATAGAAGTCCGACATGCGCCGCTCCAGGCTGCGCTCCGGCAGCTGGCCGTGGGCGACGCCGACATTGGCCTCCGGCACCAGCTCCGCGATGCGCGCGGCGCTCTCCTCGATGGTCTTCACCTCATTGTGCAGCACGTAGACCTGCCCGCCGCGCAGCAGCTCGCGCAGGATGGCTTCCTTGACCACGCCGTCGTTGCGCTGCTGGACGAAGGTCTTCACCGACAGGCGGCGCGCCGGTGGCGTGGCGATGATGGACAGGTCGCGGATGCCGCTCATCGCCATGTTCAGCGTGCGCGGAATCGGCGTGGCAGTCAGGGTCAGGATGTCGACCTCGGCGCGCAGGCTCTTGAGGCGCTCCTTCTGGGAGACGCCGAAGCGGTGCTCCTCATCGATGATCAGCAGCCCCATGTTGGGCAGCTCCAGCGATTTGGAGAGCAGCTTGTGAGTGCCGATCACGATATCGGCCTGGCCGTTCCTGATGCGCTCGAGCGAGGCTTCCTGGCCCTTGCCGCTGGTGAAACGCGACAGCAGGGCGATCTCCACCGCGGTGTCGGCGAAGCGATCGCGGAAGTTGTCGTAGTGCTGCTGAGCGAGCAGGGTGGTGGGCACCAGCACCACCACCTGGCGGCCGGAATTGACGGCGAGGAAGGCGGCGCGCATCGCGACTTCCGTCTTGCCGAAGCCGACATCGCCACATACCACGCGGTCCATCGGCTGGGGCGCGCACATGTCCTGGATCACCGCGCCGATGGTCTGCGCCTGGTCTGGGGTTTCCTCGAAGGGGAAGCTGGCCGCGAAGCGTGCGTAGTCCTCGGCGGGGAAGTCGCAGGCATGGCCGACACGCGCCTCTCTGCGTGCATAGACATCCAGCAGTTCGGCGGCGGTATCACGGATCTTCTCGGCCGCCTTGCGCTTGGCCTTCTCCCATTGCTCGGAGCCCAGCTTGTGCAGCGGCGCCAGCTCGTCACTGGCCCCGGAATAGCGCGAGATCAGGTGCAGGCTGTCCACCGGCACGTAGAGCTTTGCGCCATCGGCGTATTCGAGCGCGAGGAACTCGGCTTCCTGCCCCCCGGCGTTGATGGTCTCCAGCCCCAGATAGCGGCCGACGCCGTGGGTGTGGTGCACCACCGGCGCGCCTTCACGCAACTCCGAGAGGTGGCGCACGGCCAGCTCGTTGTCATCGGTGGCGCGCGCCTGGCGGCGGCTCTGACGTACCACTTCGCCGTAGAGCTCGGTCTCGGTGATGACCACCAGCCCCTTGTGGCTGTCGCTGTCATCGCTGGACAGGGCATCTTCTGCCTGCGCGCTGGCCACCCAGGTACCATGTGTCAGGCCACCGACGGTCAGGCCGACGGCGGCTGGGCTGTCCACGAAGTGCTCGAAGCTTGCGAAGTCATCCAGGCTGCGCAACCCGAAGCCGCGCAGCAGCGGGGTGAGCTGCTCCTCTACGACTTCGCGGCGGCCCTGGGTCTCGGCGACGAACAGCACACGCTGGGCATGTTCGCCGTTCAGGCGCTGCTTGAGGAAGCTGGCCAGGGCCTGGGTCGGGTCGGCGCTGCGCGCATCGATGGCCAGGCTCGGCAGCGTCTGATGGCCGAATTCGATGGCGTGGGCATTGGACTCACGTACCAGCTCGATACGCTCGTGCTGCTTGATCAGGCCCAGCAGCTCATTGACCGGCACGAAGGCGCGGTGCGGTGGCAGCAGCGGGCGTGTCGGGTCGACGCCCAGATTGGCGTAGCGGGTGGTGATGGCGTCCCAGTGGCTCTCGGCCGCCTCGCGCACGCCGGGCAGCATGGCGATGCGCAGCTCGTCGCCCATGTGATCAAAGAGCGTCGCGGTCTCGTCGAAGAACAGCGGCAGGTACTGCTCGAGCCCCGGCGAGGGAATGCCCTTGATGGCGTCGTTGTAGAGAATGCACTGGCGCGGGTCGACATCGAACAGCGTCTCGAAGCCCTCGCGGAAGCAGGCGATGGCGCCACGCGTCAGCGGGTATTCATGCGCAGGCAGAATCTCGATCGCCTCGACCTTGTCGCCACTGCGCTGGGTGTCAGGGTCGAAGGCACGCAGGGTGTCGATCTCGTCATCGAACAGGTCGATGCGCAGCGGTTGCTCGCTGCCCATGGGGAACAGGTCGATCAATGCGCCGCGCAGGGCGTATTCGCCCGGCTCGTAGACCGTCTCCACCGCGCGGTAACCGGCCCGCGACAGGCGTGAGCGGAAGTCTTCGCGATTGAGGATGTCGCCCTTGGCGAGACTGAAGACCTGGCCTGCGATGTAATCCACCGGCGCGAGGCGCTGCATCAGGGTGTTGACCGGCACCGGCACGATGGCGCGGCGGCTGGTCTGCAGGGTACGCAGGGTGCGCAGACGCTCCGAGACGATGTCCTGGTGCGGCGAGAAGCTGTCGTAGGGCAGCGTTTCCCAATCGGGGAAGGGCAGCAGGCGCTCGGGATGGCGCGTATAGAAGCGCAGGTCGGCTTCCAGGCGCTGGGCGCTGGCGGTGTCCGGGGTGATGACCATCAGCGGCGCTTCATCGGCATCGGCCAGGCGCGCCAGCGCCAGCGCCGCGGCGCTGGGGTCATTGAGCATCCAGAAGGTGGTTTCGCGGCGCGAGCGCGGCAACGGGGGCGTCAGCGGAGTCTCGAACATGGGCTCTGGTGTCTTGTGTCCTGGGCTTGGGCGCAACGCCTTGCGGCGTTCACGGCACGGGATGACGTCACGGGCAGGGCCCGAGTGAATAAGGTGCTGGGTCAGTCGCTCATGGTGAGCGGCCCACGCATGCAGATGACGCTGAGCGACTCATGGGCGCAAGGCAGCCTCTCGGGTGTACGGCACATTCAAAAGCGCGCGGCACATTCAATAGCGCGCAGAATACTCATGAGCGCGACATGGCAGGCGCGATGCCTTGGCTTGCCAGGCGCGCTTCAACGCAAGCTGTCGCAGCGCAAGGGGCTGCAACGTCAGTCGCCGCCATGAAAGGAGTCGCGCTTGATCATAGCAAGTCAGTCGCTATATGGGGGCAAGTGATGCGCTTTTCAGCACCGTGGACACAGATGGCCGAGCGCGGGATGGGGGAAACGCTTTTGTAGTCAAATCGTTGATTCTGTAGCACTACTACCCTGCGTGCGACCATCCTTTCATTGTGGTGCATAGCCGCGTTACGCATACTCAGCTGGCCTTGTCCGGCGTCGCCAAGCGTTCGGTGACGACCATCATTATTTGCCCGCACGTGAGAGGATGCACCCGTGAGCCAAGAGAATCTCGAAGCCTGTTTCAAGCAGTGGCAGGACAATGAAGCCCTCGCGGAGCAGATGATCCCGCTGTTGGGAGATCTCTACCGCCGCTTCAACGTCGTGCCCTCCATCTACGGGCGTTCGCTGATCAATCGCTCGATGGTGCGCATCCTCAAGAACCACCGTTGGGTGCGCAAGGCCGAAGGCGTCGAGCTGTCGGTGGAAGACACCTTCCCGCTGGTGCGCGCCATGATCGAGCTCAATCTGGGTCCGGCCCACGTCGATATCGGCAAGCTGGCCGTCGCCTTCAAGCGCTCTGATGAGACGGACATCACCGCCTTCCTCAAGCGTGAGCTGGCCGACATCGTCGGTGGCTACGTCGAAGGCGGCATGGGCGGCGACCCGAAGGACGTCGTCCTGTATGGCTTCGGGCGTATCGGTCGCCTGTTGGCGCGCATCATGATCGAGAAGGCTGGCGGCGGTAACCTGCTGCGTCTGCGCGCCATCGTGGTGCGTGGCAGCAAGGATGACCTGGAAAAGCGGGCCAGCCTGCTGCGTCGCGACTCGGTGCACGGTCCCTTCGAGGGCAGCATCACCGTCGATGAAGAAAACTCGGCGCTGATCGTCAACGGCAACTACATCAAGATCATCTACGCCAACTCGCCCACCGAGATCGATTACACCGCGCACGGCATCGACAACGCCATCGTGGTCGACAACACCGGCAAGTGGCGTGACGAAGCGGGCCTGGGTCAGCACCTGGAGTGCAAGGGCGTGGCCAAGGTGCTGCTGACGGCACCGGGCAAGGGCGATCTCAAGAACATCGTCTACGGCGTCAACCACACCGACATCAGCGATGATGACCGCATCATCTCCGCGGCCTCCTGTACCACCAACGCCATCGTGCCGGTGCTGAAGGTGCTGCACGACGAGTACGGTGTCAGCCAGGGTCACGTCGAGACGGTGCACTCCTACACCAACGACCAGAACCTGATCGACAACTTCCACAGTGGTGATCGTCGTGGCCGTGCCGCGGCCCTCAACATGGTGTTGACCGAGACCGGCGCCGCCAAGGCCGTCGCCAAGGCGCTGCCGGAGCTTTCCGGCAAGCTGACCGGCAACGCGATCCGCGTGCCGACGCCCAATGTCTCGATGGCAATCCTCAACCTGACGTTGAACACCGCAAGCGACGCCGAGCGCATGAACGACTTCCTGCGCACCGCCTCGCTGCATTCCTCGCTGCAGAAGCAGATCGACTACGTCGATTCCTGTGAAGTGGTGTCCTCGGACTTCGTCGGCAACCGCCATTCCGGCATCGTCGATGGCCAGGCGACCATCGTCACCGACAAGCAGGCCGTCGTGTACGTGTGGTACGACAACGAGTTCGGTTACAGCTGTCAGGTGGTGCGTATTCTGCAGCACATGTCCAACGTGCGTTTCAGCTACTTCCCGACGCGCTGAGTCAATGCGCCGCGTCTGTGGCGTGACTTGCAAAAAATTGAAATAAATACCTGCTGTTACAACGCCCCCGCCCTCAATGATGGCGGGGGCGTTGGCGTTTTCGGCGTGTGCACCACTTTAGTGTCGTATGGTCTTTCCGGCCTCGCATCTTTATAATGAGCCGGATTTTTTTGGGCCGGTCCAATCTCTGGGCTACACCTCCAACCGTCTGATAAGAAAAGCATTCACATTGCCTGATACGCGAAAATCGCGAGGTTGCCTGGTCAATTATCGGCCTCGAGGCGTATCTACGATGGGTGATCTTTCCTGAACAACATCAGATCCGACAATTGGGCGAGTCTATGATCGAAGTCAAACGTGGCCTGGATCTCCCCATCGCCGGGGCGCCGGAGCAGCGTATCGAGGATGCGCAGCCCGTTCGTCGCGTAGCGATCCTGGGTGTTGACTACGTCGGCATGAAGCCGACGATGGAAGTCCGTGAAGGGGACAAGGTGAAGCAGGGGCAACTCCTGTTCACTGACAAGAAGACCCCGGGCGTCCGTTACACCGCGCCTGCTGCCGGTACTGTGGTCGAGATCAATCGTGGCGAGAAGCGCAAGCTTCTGTCCGTGGTCATCGAGATCGACGCGCAGGGCGAAGCTGTGGAATTTACTGCACATGGCGATGCCGCCATTGCAGGTCTCGAACGTCAGGTCGTGGTCGACCAGCTGGTCAAGTCCGGCCTGTGGACGGCGCTGCGTACCCGCCCGTTCTCGCGTGTGCCGGCGCTGGATGCCAAGCCGGCAGCCATCTTCGTCACCGCCATCGATACCCACCCGCTGTCCGCGGATCCGGCCGTGGTGCTCAAGGGCCAGGAAGCCGCTTTCCGTCAGGGTCTCGTCGCACTGACGCGTCTGACCGAAGGCAAGGTGTTCCTGTGCCAGGCACCGGGTGCTGATATCCCGGGTGGCGACGTCTCCGGTGTGGTCAGCGAGTCCTTCAAGGGCCCGCACCCGGCGGGTCTGCCGGGCACGCACATCCATCACCTCGCACCGGTCAGCCTGCAGCGTCAGGTCTGGCATGTCGGTTATCAGGATGTGGTCGCCATCGGTACGCTGCTGGCGGAAGGTCGCCTGGACACCACGCGCGTCATCGCCGTCGGTGGCCCGCGTGCCACCAAGCCGCGTCTGCTGCGCACCCGTCTGGGCGCCAGCACCGAAGAGCTGCTCAAGGGCGAAGTCGAGCAGCCGGAAGACACGCGTGTCATCTCCGGTTCGGTGTTCTCCGGCCTGACCTGTGAAGGGGCGCTGCGTTTCGTCAGCCGCTACCACAATCAGGTGAGCCTGCTCGAGGAAGGCAACAAGCGTGCCTTCATGGGCTGGCTGTCGATGGGCGCCAAGCGTCACTCGGTGCTGGGTATCTACCTGTCGAAGCTGACCGGTCTGACCGACTACCGCCCGAACACCTCCACCAACGGCTCCGAGCGTGCCATGGTGCCGGTGGGCGCGTACGAGGCGGTCATGCCGCTGGACATTCTGCCGACGCAGCTGCTGCGTTCGCTGATCGTGGGTGATATCGAGACCGGCATGCAGCTTGGCTGCCTGGAGCTTGATGAAGAGGACCTCGCGCTGTGCACCTACGTGTGCCCGGGCAAGTACGAGTACGGTCCCATCCTGCGTGACAACCTCACCACGATCGAGAAAGAGGTCTGATGATGGGCATTCGACAGACTCTGGATAACCTGGAGCCGCACTTCCACAAAGGTGGCAAGTACGAGAAGTTCTACGCGCTCTACGAAGCCGTGGACACCATTTTCTATGCGCCGGCGAGCGTCACGCGCAGCACTACTCACGTGCGTGATGGCATCGACCTGAAGCGCATCATGATCACGGTCTGGATGTGTACCTTCCCGGCCATGTTCTTCGGCATGTACAACGCCGGTCTGCAGGCCAACGAAGCCATCGCTGGCGGTTACAGCGCACTGGGCGGCTGGCGTGAAGCCATCGTCATGCTGCTGGCGGGCAGCCACGATGCCGGCAGCGTGTGGGCCAACTTCATCCTGGGGGCCACCTACTTCCTGCCCATCTATCTGGTGACCTTCGCGGTCGGCGGGTTCTGGGAAGTGCTGTTCGCGATGCGTCGCGGCCACGAGGTCAACGAAGGCTTCTTCGTCACCTCGGTACTGTTCGCCCTGACACTGCCGGCGACCATTCCGCTGTGGCAGGTCGCGCTCGGTATCACCTTCGGTGTGGTGATCGGCAAGGAAGTCTTCGGTGGTACCGGCAAGAACTTCCTCAACCCGGCACTCTCCGGCCGTGCCTTCCTGTACTTCGCGTATCCGGCCAGCATTTCCGGCGACGCGGTATGGGTGCCGGCGGACGGCTTCACCGGTGCGACCGCGCTCTCCACTGCCGCGCAGGATGGCATGGGTGCCCTGATGCAGCAGATGAGCTGGACCGACGCCTTCCTCGGCTTCATTCCGGGCTCGGTGGGTGAGGTCTCCACACTGGCGATCTTCCTCGGTGCGGCAGTGCTGCTGTGGACGCGTATCGCCTCGTGGCGAATCATGCTGGGCGTCCTGCTGGGCATGATCGCGACCTCGGCGCTGTTCAATGCCATCGGCAGCGACACCAATGCCATGTTCGAGATGCCGTGGTACTGGCACATGGTCATCGGCGGCTTCGCCTTCGGCATGGTCTTCATGGCCACCGATCCGGTCTCCGCGTCCATGACCAACAAGGGCAAGCTGGTATTCGGTGCACTGATCGGCGTGATGACCGTGCTGATCCGTGTCGCCAACCCGGCCTTCCCGGAGGGCATCATGCTGGCGATCCTGTTCGCCAACCTGTTCGCTCCGCTGATCGACCACTTCGTCGTGCAGGCCAACATCAAGCGCCGCGTCAAGCGCGAGACTGCCGGCATCGCGAACGAGGAGACCGTCTGACATGGCCAGCAACAACTCCATCAAGAAAACCCTCGGCGTCGCGCTCGGGCTGTGCATCGTCTGCTCGGTGGTGGTTTCCACCGCAGCGGTCGTGTTGCGTCCGATGCAGCTGACCAATGCCGAGCTGGACCGCAAGAGCAACATCCTCGCGGTCGCCGAGCTGCTGCAGCCGGGTGAGGACATCGGTCAGCAGTTCCGTGACAAGGTCACCGCCAAGGTAGTGGACCTGGATTCCGGTGAATACGTCGACGACATCGACCCGGAAAAGTACGACCAGGCCAAGATGTCCAAGGACCCGGCCACCTCACGCACCCTGTCTGGCGACGAAGACCTGCCGGGCATCAAGCGTCGTGAGCAGTACTCCGTGGTCTACCTGGTCGGTGATGTCGAGCAGCCGGACGAGATCATCGTCCCGGTGCGCGGCAACGGCCTGTGGTCAATGATGTACGGCTATCTGGCACTGAAGGGTGACGGCAACACCGTGGTCGGTCTCTCCTTCTACCAGCAGGGCGAAACTCCGGGGCTTGGCGGCGAAGTCGACAACCCGAAGTGGAAGGCCCAGTGGGATGGCAAGAAGATCTATCCCGAAGGCAGCATGGACCCGGAAGTGCACCTGAAGAAGGGCGGCGTGAATCCGTCTTCTCCGGATGCCAAGTACCAGGTCGATGCGCTGTCAGGGGCTACCCTGACCAGCAACGGCGTGACCAACCTGTTGCAGTTCTGGATGGGTGAGAATGGCTTCGCCAAGTACCTGACCCAGTTCCGTGACGTCAAAGGAGCGTAATGATGGCAGCCGAAACTCCTAAAGGTGTCCTGACGACGCCGATCTTCAAGAACAACCCCATCGCGCTGCAGATCCTCGGTATCTGCTCCGCGCTGGCGGTGACCAACTCGATGAACACCGCCCTGATCATGGGTATCGCGGTGTGCCTGGTGACAGCGTTCTCCAGCATGTTCATCTCGTTGATCCGCAATCACATCCCGTCGTCCATCCGCATCATCGTGCAGATGACGATCATTGCCTCGCTGGTCATCGTGGTCGACCAGTCGCTGAAAGCCTTCGCCTTCGAGACGTCCAAGCAGCTGTCGGTCTTCGTCGGTCTGATCATCACCAACTGCATCGTGATGGGTCGCGCTGAAGCCTACGCCATGCAGAATGGCCCGACGATGAGCTTCATCGACGGTATCGGCAATGGTCTCGGCTACACCGTGATCCTGCTGGTGGTCGGCTTCGTGCGTGAGCTGTTCGGTTCCGGCTCCCTGTTCGGCGTGACCATCCTGCAGACCGTCAACGACGGTGGCTGGTACATCCCGAACGGCCTGATGCTGCTGCCGCCGTCCGCGTTCTTCGTCATCGGTTTGTTCATCTGGGTGCTGCGCAGCATCTACCCGGAGCAGGTCGAGAAGGCGGAGTACAAGATTACCGCCAACACCAAGATCAAGGAGGCTGTGTAACATGTTCGAACACTATCTGAGCCTGTTCATCAAGGCCGTGTTCGTCGAGAACATGGCACTGGCCTTCTTCCTGGGCATGTGTACCTTCCTGGCGGTGTCCAAGAAGATCCAGTCCGCGATCGGTCTGGGCGTGGCCGTCATCGTCGTGCTGGCGGTGACCGTTCCGGTCAACAACCTGATCCTGAACTACCTGCTGCGTGAAGGCGCACTGACTTGGACGGGTCTGGAAGGGGCGGAGAGCATCGACCTGTCCTTCCTGGGCTACCTGTCCTACATCGGCGTCATCGCGGCGATCGTCCAGATCCTCGAGATGTTCCTCGACAAGTTCGTGCCGGCGCTCTACAACGCGCTGGGCGTGTTCCTGCCGCTGATCACGGTCAACTGCGCCATCCTCGGTGCGGCCCTGTTCATGGTGCAGCGTGACTACACCTTCGGTGAGTCCGTCATCTATGGCGTGGGTGCCGGCTTCGGTTGGGCACTGGCCATCGCTGCACTGGCCGGTATCCGCGAGAAGCTCAAGTACTCTGACGTGCCGGCTGGCCTGCAGGGCCTGGGCATCACCTTCATCACCGTTGGCCTGATGTCGCTGGGCTTCATGTCCTTCTCCGGCGTCCAGCTGTAACGCAACCGAGCATAAGGAAATCGAAATGGTAGATACCTCCATCATCGTGCTCGGCGTCGTCATGTTCACCGTGGTCGTTATCGGCCTGGTGCTCGTGATTCTCGCGGCACGCAGCAAGCTGGTCTCGAGTGGTGACGTCCAGATCGAGATCAACAACGACCCCGCCAACACCCTGACGACCCAGGCCGGCGGCAAGCTGCTGCAGACCCTGGCCGCCAACGGCATCTTCCTGTCCTCCGCCTGTGGTGGCGGTGGCTCCTGTGCCCAGTGCAAGTGCCGGATCTCGGAAGGCGGCGGTTCCATCCTGCCGACCGAAGAATCCCACTTCACCATGGGTGAGAAGAAGGAAGGCTGGCGCCTGTCGTGCCAGGTCCCGGTCAAGCAGGACATGAAGATCGAAGTGCCGGAAGAGATCTTCGGCGTGAAGAAGTGGGAAACCACCGTCACCGCCAACCCGAACGTCGCGACCTTCATCAAGGAGCTGAACCTGCAGCTGCCGGAAGGCGAGGAAGTCAACTTCCGCGCCGGTGGTTACGTGCAGCTGGAAGCGCCGGCCTACGACATCAAGTTCTCCGACTTCGACATCGAAGAAGAGTATCGTGGTGACTGGGAGAAGTTCGGTCTGTTCAACGTTCAGCACAAGAACGAAGAGCCGGTCATCCGTGCTTACTCCATGGCGAACTATCCGGAAGAGTACGGCATCCTGAAGTTCAACATCCGTATCGCCACTCCGCCGCCGAATTCCCAGCATCCGCCGGGTCTGATGTCCACCTACGTCTTCTCGCTGAAGCCGGGTGACAAGGTGACCGTGATGGGGCCGTTCGGTGAGTTCTTCGCCAAGGACACCGACGCCGAGATGGTCTTCATCGGTGGTGGTGCCGGCATGGCGCCGATGCGCAGCCATATCTTCGATCAGCTCAAGCGTCTGAATTCCAAGCGCAAGATGTCGTTCTGGTACGGTGCGCGCTCCATGCGCGAGTCGTTCTACAACGAGGAATACGACAAGCTGGCCGAAGAGAACGAGAACTTCGAATGGCACCTGGCGCTGTCCGATCCGCAGCCTGAGGACAACTGGGAAGGCCCGACGGGCTTCATCCACAACGTCCTGTATGAAAACTACCTCAAGGACCACCCGGCACCTGAGGATTGCGAGTACTACATGTGCGGGCCGCCCATGATGAACGCCGCCGTCGTCAAGATGCTCACCGACATGGGTGTAGAGCCGGAGAACATCCTGCTCGATGACTTCGGTGGTTGATCGATGATGTCACGCGTCGCAAGACGACTGGCAGGGCCGGCCCTCATGGGGCTGGCCCTGCTGGTTGCAGGCTGTGAAAATTCCAGCAACCCTGAGTTGCATCGCTTCGCCGGCCCCATCTTCGGCACCGGGTTCCATGTCACGGTGGCTGCGGACCTGGACGCCGATGAGGTGGCGTCGCTCAAGCAGGCGAGCCTCGAGGCGCTCGACAAGGTCGACTGGCAGATGTCGACCTACAAGGACGCCTCGGAGCTCTCGAAGCTCAATCAGGCGCCGCTGGATACGCCGATCACGCTGTCGGATGGCCTGGCGCAGGTGCTGGCCGAGTCGCAGGATATCGGCAAGCGCTCCGACGGGGCCTTCGATATCACCGTCGGTCCGGCCGTCAATCTGTGGGGCTTCGGCCCGGATGAGCGTCTCGACAAGGCGCCGAGCGATGAACAGATCGCGCAGGCGCTGGAGAAGGTCGATCATCTGGCGCTGGAGCTCGATGGCAATACGGTGATCAAGCGCAAGCCGGTGTATGCCGACCTGTCGGGGATCGCCAAGGGCTATGGGGTGGACAGAGTCGCCGATGTGCTCGAGGCCAATGGCATCGAGAACTATCTGGTCGAAGTCGGTGGCGAGATCCGCGTCAAGGGCGAGAAGCCCGGCCACAAGCCTTGGCGTATCGCCATCGAAGCGCCGAAGTCCTTCGAGCGCTCGGTGCAGCGCATCATCGATCCCGGCAATGCCGCGGTTGCCACCTCCGGTGATTACCGCAACTATTTCGAGCAGGACGGCGTACGTTACTCGCACACGATCGATCCACGTACCGGTCGACCGATCCAGCACAGCCTGGCCTCGGTCACCGTGATCACGCCGGATTGCGCGAGTGCGGACGCCTGGGCCACGGCACTCAATGTGCTGGGCGCCGAGAAGGCAATGACGATCGCAATTCGCGAGAACATTGCCGCCTATTTCATTGTCAAAACGGATGATGGCTTCAAGCAGTCCTGGAGTCCGGCATTTGCGCCCTACCTGAAGGACGCGCCGGCGACAGGCGACACGAAGCCCGCAGATGAAGCCGGCGCCTGAGCCCGGTCTATCGAGAGCCGGTCTGCCAAGAGCCGGTCTGCAGAGAGGCAGCCGGCCGGGCTCTCTCATCTGCCATCTGTCGAGACACGCCTCCGACAGGGTCGGGTGCTCGGATTGCATGGCATCTTCTGGATGCTGTCCTGAATGATCCACAGGATCGACAGGGGGCAAGCTGCGCTGGAGCCGACCCGCGCGAGAGGTTCACAATGGGGCCAAGCCCCGGGAGGAATGACATGACGATCTGGTTACTGGTATTCGCCGCGATGTTGCTGCTGATTGGCGTGATGGCCGTCGGTGTCCTGATGGGCCGCAAGCCGATCGCCGGCTCCTGCGGTGGTCTCAACAACCTCGGGCTCAAGGATGGCTGTGACATCTGTGGCGGCAAGGACGAGGAGTGCGAGAAGGAGCAGGATCGCCAGCGTCTGATGGCAGAGAGTGGCGGCAAGCCGGCCAGCGATCTGGCCTACGACGCCGCACGTCGCTGATTTCTGCTCTGATGGCTCAGAGCCCGCCGGCCGCAAGGCCTGCTACCGGCCCTGACATGGCAGTGTCACCGCGAGGTGAGACCGTACGTGTCAGGGCCGGTCTACGAACAATCAAGGAGCAAAGCGAGTCTCATGGCAGTCTATAACTACGATGTCGTCGTGATCGGTACCGGTCCGGCAGGGGAAAGCGCGGCAGTCAACGCGGCCAAGCATGGCAAGCGTGTCGCCGTGATCGAGGCTCAGTCTTCCGTGGGCGGCAACTGCACCCACAAGGGCACCATCCCTTCCAAGGCGCTGCGCCACGCGGTCAAGCAGATCATCGAGTTCAACACCAATCGCATGTTCCGCGATATCGGCGAGCCGCGCTGGTTCTCCTTCCCCAAGGTGCTGGAGCGTTCACGCCGCACCATCGAGCAGCAGGTCGAGATGCGTACGCGCTTCTACGCCCGCAATCGCATCGATGTGTTCTTCGGTACCGCGCGCTTCAAGGACGAGCACACCGTCGTGGTGCGCGATGCCCATGAAGGGGTCGAGGAGCTGCACGCGGAGAAGGTCGTGATCGCCACCGGCTCGCGTCCCTACCGCCCGGCGGACGTCAACTTCCGCCACCCGCGCATCTACTGCTCCGACACCATCCTGGGGCTGTCACACACGCCGCGCACGCTGATCATCTACGGCGCCGGTGTCATCGGCTCCGAGTACGCCTCGATCTTCTCCGGCCTTGGCGTCAAGGTCGACCTGATCGATACGCGTGATCGTCTGCTGTCCTTCCTGGATAACGAGATTTCCGACGCGCTGTCCTATCACCTGCGCAACAACGGCGTGCTGGTGCGTCACAACGAGGAATACGATCGCATCGAGGGCGATGAGTCCGGTGTGGTCGTGCACCTCAAGTCCGGCAAGAAGCTGCGTGCTGACGCCTTCCTGTGGGCCAACGGCCGTACCGGCAACACCGATAGCCTCGGTCTCGAGAATGTCGGCCTGCAGGCCAACGGCCGCGGTCAGCTGACCGTCGATGATCAGTACCGCACCGAGCTGGACCACGTCTATGCGGTGGGCGATGTGATCGGCTGGCCGAGCCTGGCATCCGCCGCCTACGATCAGGGCCGCTTCGCCTCAGCCAACCTGCTGGGGGAAGAGTTCAAGTTCGTCAATGAGGTGCCGACCGGCATCTATACCATCCCCGAGATCAGCTCGGTGGGGCGTGGTGAGTCAGAACTGACCGAGGCGCGCATCCCCTACGAAGTGGGGCAGGCGTTCTTCAAGGACACCGCCCGCGCCCAGATCACCGGCGATACCGTCGGCATGCTCAAGATCCTGTTCCATCGCGATACGCTGGAAATTCTCGGCATCCACTGCTTCGGTGACCAGGCGTCCGAGATCGTCCACATCGGTCAGGCCATCATGCAGCAGAAGGGTGAGGCGAATACCCTCAAGTACTTCGTCAACACCACCTTCAACTACCCGACCATGGCGGAAGCCTACCGGGTCGCGGCCATGAATGGACTCAACCGTCTGTTCTGAGCGGCGCGGGCCTCGCGCCCGCTGACTTGAAGGCACACCACAAGGCCCCGACATCATTGATGTCGGGGCCTTGTGGTTTTCGGGCTCCCAACTGGGAAACCTTGTTGATGAGCCTTGAGGAAATCACGCATGCAGGATGATTCACAGCAACACGACACTCGCCAGTCGGGCACGCAGTCACGCGAGACACTGCAGGATGATCCGACCTCGGACCTCACGCTGCGCCTCGGCCATGAGGAGCTGATCATCCATCGCCGTTATGAGCTGGCCAGCATCATCAATGAGCTGGTGCTGGGCCTGCTGTTCACGATCGGCAGCGTGTGCTTCTTCTGGGAAGAGTGGATGACACTGGGAATCTGGCTGTTCGTGATCGGCTCGCTGCAGCTGACGCTCAAGCCGGTGATTCGCCTGGCGCGCCGCATGCACCTCAAGCGGATGCCCGAATCGGCGCTGGACCTCCAGCGGGCGGCTTCACGGCCTGGCTGTCTCACCAGCTCTCTGGCTCTCCGGCTCTCCGGCTCTCTGGCTCTAGGGTTCAGCGATAGCGATGCACGCGCAGACTCTTGAGGAAGGGCGTGTCCTCGATGCGCACGTCGCCGCGGCGGGCGCGGGTGCGCTCGGTGGGCGGCGTCGGGCTTGGCTGGTTGAGAGCGGGCAGGCGCAGGTCATCATGCGGCAGGAACAGCGGCAGAGAGACATTCAGCGCGCGGCGCGTGCGTAGCTCACCGTCTTCGCGCATCACCGGCTCACGGTAGAACAGGTTGGCGCGCATCAGCGGTGCCTGGGGCTGGATGCGGGCCAGAATCTCATCCGATGGCAAGCCAGCGAGCAGCTTGAGCTGCAGGCGTACGTGCTCGGCCTCGGTATCCAGCTTCATCAGCAAGGCTTCACACTCCGCCACGCTGACGCGCTGGATCGAGCGCCCGGAGCTGTACCAGGCGAAGCGCACTCGCGCCACCGGCGCTTCCGCCACCGGCACCCGCCGCCAGCACTGCTTGAGATGCAGCCGCGCCAGTCCATCGCCCCTCAGGTGCTGATTCAGTCCCGGATGGCGGAAGGGCAGAATCGCCTTCAGCTCGGCCAGTTGGTCGGGATACTTCTCGCGCAGCTCGGCGAAGAGTTCCGCCAGCTGCTCCTTGGCGGTGTTGAGCGCCGCGACGCGCTCGATCACCGTCGGGCCTGCGGCGACCACGCCCAGATAGGGGCGGGTGACTCGGCCGTCCTGGCCATCCTGATACCACACGTCCTGCAACGCCTGGCTGAGCCATTCGCTATCGGCACTGACGCCATCCAGCCGCCAGAGTGGCGAATTCTCTTCTCTGACCGCGGTGATGACCTGATCGGCGGCACTGATCTGCGTATCGAAGGCCGCTTCTATTCTGGCCATCAACTGGTATTCGGGCATGCTCTGCGTCCTGATTGCAGCAAGGGAGACGTGATTTTTTATCGCGTTATCTTGTTTAGCCTAGCGTGACCAGGATGGCAAGTCAGACCATGGCGGCATGCGCGGACAGAAGAGGGGCTCCGAGAGGATGAATCACCCGGAATGGAGTGACGGGATAGGTCGGCTGCGCCGGCGCCGAAAGACCGAAACAGAAGAGGGCGCCACGCTGGGCGCCCTCCTGTCTCTGCGGGGGGGGGCTGTGTGATCTCGACAGGGCGCTGTTGTCAGGCCGGCACCTGCAAAGCCCGATGGGCTCAGCGGTCGCGATAGCGCTCGGTGAGATCACCATAGGCATCGATGCGACGATCGCGCAGGTAAGGCCAGATGCGGCGCACATCTTCGCCGCGCGCCAGGTCCACCTCGACCAGCAGCTCTTCGGGCTCGGTGCCGCCATGCGCCAGCAGCTCGCCCTGGGGGCCGCAGATGAAGCTGCCGCCCCAGAACTGGATGCCTTCGCTGGCAGGCGTCGGGTCCGCTTCATGACCGACCCGGTTGGCGACGATCACCGGCACGCCATTGGCGACGCCGTGGCTGCGCTGGATCAGGGTCCAGGCATCCTTCTGGCGCGTCTGCTCGGCTTCATCGTCACGCGGGTCCCAGCCGATGGCGGTGGGGTAGAGCAGCATCTCGGCACCGGCCAGCGCCATCAGGCGTGCGCCTTCGGGATACCACTGGTCCCAGCAGACCTGCACGCCCAGACGGCCGACCGAGGTGTCGATGGGCTCGAAGCCGCGGCGCGGGGACTGTGCGCTGGGTGCATCGCCCGGCGTGAAGTAGAACTTCTCGTAGAAGCCGGGATCATCCGGAATGTGCATCTTGCGGAAGGTGCCGACCAGGCCAGCGGCCTTGTCGAGTACCACGGCGGTGTTGTGATACACGCCCGCCGCGCGGCGCTCGAAGATGGAGCCGACGATCACCAGGCCGAGTTCGGCGGCCAGGCTGGCCAGACGCTGGGTGGTCGGACCTTCGAGGGGTTCGGCGAGATCGAAGATCTCGGTGTCTTCGGTCTGGCAGAAGTAGTGGCTGGCATGCAGCTCCTGCAGCATCACCAGCTCAGCGCCATCGGCGGCAAGGCGACGAATGGCGGCTTCGCTGGCCGCCAGGCTTGTGTCCTTGTCGGGCCAGCCCTGTTGCTGGACGACACCGACCTTGAGTGTACGGCGGGAAGCAGTCATCACAGTGCTCCTTGAGAGGTGTTCGAGGTGGCCAGCGTGCCCTTGGGCAGTTGCATGGTCATGCAGTGCAGGCTGCCATGCTGGCGAATCACGGCGCGGCAATCGACCGGAATGATGTCACGCTTGGGGAAGGCGCTGGCGAGGGCCTTGAGGGCGATCATGTCGTGACGATCGGCGTAGGTCGGCACCAGCACGGCCCCATTGATGATCAGGAAGTTGGCGTAGGTCGCCGGCAGGCGATGGCTGTCGTCCGGATCGAAGCAGGCATCCGGCCACGGCAGCGGCACCAGGAAGTAGGGGTCGCCATTGGCGTCGCGCAGGGCTTCAAGTTCGGCTTCCATCGCCTTGAGCGCCGGGTAATGCGGGTCGTCGCGATCATCGCAGCGGACATAGGCGATGGTGCGCGGGTCGCAGAAGCGCGCCAGGGTGTCGACATGGCTGTCGGTGTCATCGCCTTCCAGATGACCATTGGCGAGCCACAGCACGCGTTTGACCCCGAAATCGGCCTTGAGTTGCGCCTCGACCTGGGCGCGGCTCAGGCCGGCATTGCGGTTGTCGTTGAGCAGGCAGGCCTCGGTGGTCAGCAGGGTGCCCTGGCCGTCGCTCTCGATGCCGCCGCCTTCCAGAATGAAGTCGCGGCTTTCCACCGGGCTTGCGTAAGCCCCCTGCGCGGTGAGGGCGCGGGTCAGGGCATTGTCGCGGGCGGCCTCGAACTTGCCGCCCCAGCCGGTGAAGGTGTAGTCGAGCAGTACCGGCTGGCCATCACGTTCGATGGTGATGGGGCCATGGTCGCGCGTCCAGGTGTCATCCAGCGGCGCCACGAAAAGATGCAGGCGCTCGGCGGGCACGCCGAAACCGGCGAAGCGCGCGGCAAGGCGCTCGCGGGTGGCGTCATCGCTGACGCTGATCAGCACGTGCTGAAAGCGGCTGATGGCGATCACCATGGCCTCGCATGTGGCTTCGATGCTCTCGAGCATCTCGTTCCAGTCACTGTGCGGGCTGGGCCAGCTGAGCTGGATGGCGTCCTGCGGGTGCCATTCGGCGAGCAGACGGGTGGCCATGGGCATCTCCCTGGTGAAGAGGTAACGATAAAGGCGCAAGCCGCAATGCCGCGGACTCGGCGCGCGATGATAGCAGAGCCATGCGCCGACGCTAGCCCTGTGGTGTCTGACTTACACATGTCTTGCCATGCTGGCGGTTCATGTTGGCCACAGACGAAGGCTGGCAAACTGCGTTCGAATATGGCTCCATGCGCCGAGCCTGCGGAATGCGTATCATGGCCCGCGACCCTGACCCAAGGAATCGACTTCGATGCTGCTGGATCGCCTACCCTTTCTGATCGGCCTGCGCTATACCCGCGCCAAGCGCCGTAACCATTTCATTTCCTTCATCTCCTTGACCTCGATGCTGGGGCTGTCGCTGGGCGTCGCCGTGCTGATTCTGGTGCTGTCGGTGATGAACGGCTTCGACCACGAGCTGCGTACCCGCGTGTTGGGCATGGTGCCGCATGTGCGCGTCGAGGCGCGTGACAGCGTCACCGACTGGGAGACGCTGGCCGGCAAGCTGCGCGAGAAGCCGCATGTCGTCGGTGCGGCGCCCTATATCGAGCAGCAGGGCATGTTCACCACCAACGGCCGCAACAAGGGTGCGTTGGTCACCGGCATCGATCCGTCCGCGGAGGACCAGGTCTCGATCATCAGCGAGCACATGGTGCAGGGCAGCCTGGCGGATCTCACGCCCGGCAGCTGGGGCATCGTGATGGGCGAGCTGCTGGCGCGCAACCTGGGCGTCGGCGTGGGGGATCGCGTCACGCTACTGGTGCCCGAGGCCTCCATCACGCCCGGGGGGATCTTCCCGCGCCTCAAGCGCTTCACGGTGACCGGTATCTTCAAGGTCGGCGCGGACGTCGATGCCAGCCTTGCCTACACCGATATCTCGGACATGGCCAAGCTGGCGCGCTTCAAGGAAGGCGACGTCCAGGGGGTGCGCCTGAAGCTCGATGACCTGTTCAGCGCCGATCAGGTCACCCGCGACATCGTCAGCCAGCTGGGGCCGCAGTATCGCGGCATGGACTGGAAGCGTACCCACGGCAACCTGTTCGCCGCCATCCAGATGGAGAAGAACATGATCGGCCTGCTGCTGATGGTGATCGTCGCCGTCGCGGCCTTCAATATCGTCTCGACGCTGGTGATGATGGTGACGGACAAGCACGCTGACATCGCCATCCTGCGTACCCTCGGGGCCAGGCCCGGTTCCATCATGGGCATCTTCATCGTGCAGGGGCTGACCATCGGCGTGATGGGCATCATCATCGGCGCCATCGCCGGTGTGGCGCTGGCGCTGAGCGTCTCCGACATCATCGCCTGGGTGCAGTCGACCTTCGGTATCCAGTTCCTGGACCCCAACGTCTACTTCATCAGCTATCTGCCGTCGCGCCTCGAGATGAGCGACATGGGCATCATCATCGGTTCCGCGCTGGTGCTGAGCTTCCTGTCGACGCTGTATCCGGCCTGGCGCGCCTCGCGCATCCAGCCGGCGGAGGTACTGCGCTATGAGTAATCCGTCGACACCATCTGATGCATCCATCCGTTCCGCTGCTGGAGACACCGCCATGCCGACGTCGGCTTCTGACACTCACGCGCCGGGTCAGGCCCACGGCAAGCCGATGCTGATCTGTGAGCGCCTGAGTCGCAGTTACGATGAGGGCCCGCAAGAGGTACAGGTGCTCGACGAGCTGGAGCTGCGCGTGCATGCCGGTGAGCGAGTCGCCGTCGTCGGCAGCTCCGGCTCCGGCAAGACCACGCTGCTCAACCTGCTCGGCGGACTGGACCACCCCTCCCAAGGCATCGTGAAGGTGGCCGGCCAGCGCCTGTCCGAACTCAGCGAGTCGGCGCTGGGCAGCTTCCGCAATCAGCACATCGGCTTCGTGTATCAGTTCCACCACCTGCTGGCGGAATTCAGTGCCGAAGAGAACGTGGCGATGCCGTTGATCATCCGTGGCCACAAGCGCGCCGAGGCCGCCGTCAAGGCGCGCAAGCTGCTGGAGCGGGTCGGCATGGCACCGCGCGCCGATCACAAGCCGGGCGAGCTGTCCGGGGGTGAGCGCCAGCGCGTCGCCATCGCGCGTGCGCTGGTGACCGACCCGAGCCTGGTGCTGATGGACGAGCCGACCGGCAACCTGGACCAGACCACGGCGGCGCGCATTCTCGAGCTGATGGATGACATTGCGCGTGAAGCGCAGGCGGCCTTCATCATCGTGACCCACGACAACGGTCTGGCCGCTCACCAGCACCGTGTGCTGCGCCTGGACGGCGGCAAGCTGCACGAGGATTGAGTCGAGCCGCTGATTGATTCACGCTAGCCAGAAAGCCAAACGCCCCGCCATCGAGAGATGGCGGGGCGTTTGTCATGCGCGTCTGTCGGCAGCGTTCAGAGCTTGTCCGTGTCCTGCTCAGCGTTCTGGCGTGACGACTGCTCCTTGCTGCAACGTCTGGCGGCCAGGCGCGCCTTGCGGCGGCTGCGCCAGTTGCGCACCACCTGATAGCGCCACAAGAGGCGGACCAGCATGTTGGCCAGCAGCGCGAGGACGACGGCGCTGACCAGCGAGCCCAGCGCCAGGGCGGGCAGGATGTCTTCCAGCTGGTTGGCGAACCAGGCCGCGGAGACCTGGTCCGGCATCACGCGTGCGGGCGTGTCCAGCATCCAGGCACCCACGCGGTAGGTCGCGTAGTAGACCACCGGCATGGTCAGCGGGTTGGTCACCCACACCAGACCCACCGACAGCGCGAGGTTGCAGCGCAGTGCCCAGGCACCGAAGGCGGCCACCACCATCTGGAAGGGAATCGGCAGCAGCGCACAGAACAGCCCCACCATGCAGGCATTGGCCACAGTGCGTCGCGACAACGCCCACAGTGCGGGATCGGCGATCAGGTGATGCATGAAGCGCAGCGACTTCTTGCGCTTGAGGGCATCCGGTTCCGGCATGAGCCGCTTGAGTAGACGACGAGGCATGACTTGGCCATTTGGCATTCAACGCCGGCCATTATCCATACATGGCTACAGGACTGCCATGCTGACTGCGCAGTTATCCGGTTCGTGATCTGCAACCCGCGTGTCTCGATTCGGCACTGAGTACAGCAAAGCCCGCGCCATGCCTGACGGGCTGCGCCATGGGTGACCTTGCAAGAGGCCAGCAACATGTCAGGCGCCACCGTGAATAAATCGTCCCATCCCGCTCGATTCTGGCTGTCACCGGCCTCGCTGGCCCAGCTGCTGGCGGGACTGGTGGCGGGCATCTGGCTGTCACGCCAGGGCGAGTGGGGCGCGGATTGGCAGTCACGCTCATCGGCAGGGCTCGGTGCGCAAGAGGGTGGGGCGCATGGCTGGGCCGCCTTCATGACGCTGAGCGACAACCTGATGTTGGCCGCCTTGCTGCTCTGCTGGCTGATGGTGACAGGGGCCTTGGCCGCCATTCCCGCCCGTGCTTTCGCGCACTCTGCTCCCGACGTTGAGCCACGCCGCTCTCGGCTCGGGGCCTTGAGCCTGCGACTCTCTGCAGCGCTGGGGGGCGGGCTGGTGATCGGCCTTCTGCAGCAGCCGCTGGTGATGGCGGAGGCGTTGACGCGCCAGGAGCTGTGGCTGGAAGGCCGGGTCGAACAGGTCAACCGCGTACTGCCGACGCCTGATGACTCGGTGCGCCTGGTGCTGCGTGTCTCGCGCTGTGATCTCTTCCAGCCGACGGAGGTACCCAGTGCTGATGCCGGGCGTCAGGCCGCCTGTCAGCGGCTGCTGGATCAGCGGGTCCAGCTTCGGCGCTACTGGCCACGCAAGCAGCCCCGCGATGTTGCGACACGCGAGGCGCTGGCGACTCCCTGGCAGGCCGGTGAGCGCTGGCGCATGGTCGTGCGTCTGGTGCCGCCTCATGGCGCCAGCAACCCGGCCTTCGGGCGCTCAGCGAGCCCAGCGGAGTTTGACCGTGTCGCCTGGCTTTGGCGCGAAGGTATCGTCGCCACGGGTTACGTGCGCCAACTGTCCCTTGCGCAGCACTTGGCGCCGCCAGGCGGGCTGGCAGCACTGCGCCTGCATGCCGAGCAGGCTCTGTGGCAGCGCTGCGGCGAAGGCGAAGGCGAGGCGCTGGTCGACTGGCCGGGGTCGCCCTGTCGCTGGCTGGCAGCATTGACGCTGGGCAAGGTCTCGGCACTGACCCACGACGACTGGGACACGCTGAACGCCACGGGACTGACGCATCTGGCGGTGGTGTCGGGGCTGCATGTCGGATTGATGGCCAGCCTGGTGCTGGGGCTGAGTTTCGGCGTGCTGCGCCTCTGGCGGCCGGGCGGGTGGCGATTCAGCGTTGCACCCTGGTGGCTTGCCTGTCTGGCGGCCTGGAGTTTCGCCTTGCTGGCAGGTCTGGCGCCGCCGGCACTGCGCGCCGCCTTGATGGTGACGGTCGGGCTTTGGATGGCGAGTGGCCGCAGCGGCCTGGGTGTCTGGCAGGTCTGGATGCTGGCGCTGATTCTGGTGCTGGGGCTGGACCCGCTGGCGCTGTGGCGCCCGGGCACCTGGCTATCATTCATCGCCGTGGCGGTGTTGCTGCTGGCCTGGCAGGGCCGCTCGCGACCGCGAGGAATGCGCGGCTGGTGTCTGGCCACGTTGCGCAGCCAGTGGTTGCTGACGCTGGTCATGGGCGCGGCCCTGCTGCTTTCGCGCGGCCAGCTGTCCTGGCTGTCGCTGCCGATGAATCTGCTGATGGCGCCCTTGGTGACGTTATTGATCGTGCCGCTTGGCATGCTGGGCTGGGGGCTGGCGGGACTCGAGCAGCTGTTGCTTACCACGGGACTCGTCCCGTCACGGCCCGCGGCGATGCTCGCTGACGGTGTGTTCAGCGGCGGTCTATGGCAGCTGCTGGCACAGGGCATGGCGCAGACGATGGAGACCTTGTCTTCGCTTGCGTCGACGCAGGGGCGCTGGCCGCAGGCGCCAATGGCGGCGGGCCTGTCGGACGCCACTCCCTCGGCCCTGATCCTGACGCTCGCGCTGATGGCCCTGATGGGTGCCTGGCTGGCGGAGGGTGTGCCGGGCCTCGATGGCCGTCTGAAGCGCCTGTGTGGCAGCGTGGCTCTCTGCTGGGGGCTGTCACTGGCGGTGTTGGCCTTGCCGTGGTCACCGGCGGCGCTGGCCACCGTCGGGCGGGACGCCGGCACGCGCGCGACAGCCGCCGCCTCGTTCTCGCCCCGGGCGCCCGCGCTCAGTCTGACGGTGCACGATGTCGGACAGGGGCTGGCGCTGTCGCTGCACAGCCATCTTTCGCCGAGCGCGAGTGACTCGACTGACGCGTCACGGCAGGTGCCGAGGCACTGGCGTTACGACCTGGGGGCGGCGTCGCGCAATGCCAGCGCCCGCTTGCCGGGGGCGCCATCCGCGGTGGGAGAGCCTATCGGCGTGATCATGAGTCACGGGGATGGCGATCACGCCGGCGGCCTGCAGGCGCTGTCTGCCGAGGAGATCGCCGCCTTGTGGGTGCCGGCCGGGCAGCGGGCGCGACTGGAGCGTCAGGTAAGCTGGCTCGATGAGGTGGCAATGCGGGAGTGTGTCGCCGGGCGCAGCATCACCCTCGGTCAGCTGCAGGGCCAGCCCGTGCGCCTTGAGATGCTGTGGCCGCCAGCAGGGTTGAAGACCCGACGTGACAACGCGCACTCCTGTGTGGTCTTGATAGCACATGGCGCGCGCCCGCTGGCGTTGCTGACCGGCGATATCGGCCAGCAGCAGGAGCGCGAGTTGCAGGCGACGCTGCGCCAGCGCCTGGCCGGGCGCGGCTTGCCGTTGCTGGTGGTCGCACATCACGGCAGCCGCTCCAGCAGTGATGATGCCTGGCTTGAGAGCCTGGCGGCGCGTCACGCGATTGTCAGCGCCGGTCGCTACAATCCGCATGGTCATCCGCATCCGGACGTGGTGGAGCGTCTGGCGCGTCATGTCGAGTGTCTCTGGCATGTCGGGCTGGATGGTGCCTTGTACTGGGAGTGGTCGCCGCAGGGGGAGCGGCTGCAACCAGCGCGCAGGGCTGGCGGTATCGGAGTGAGGTGCCTTGGGGTAAAATCCGCTGAATGATCAGATGCATGGCGGATTCATACGGCCTGCGCGACAGGGATGGCGCGTGACATCTGACACGACAACAATGGTGCCCGCAGAGGCATCGAGACCAAGGGAGAGGTCACATGCTGGAAGCCTTGTACGCAGGGGGAGTCTTGATGCTCCCCATCCTCGGATGTTCCGTCGTGGCACTGGCCATCATCCTCGAGCGCCTGTGGACGCTGCGTCGTCGACGCATCGCGCCGAAGGGCCTGGGACAGCAGGTGTGTGAACTGATCAGCCAGGGACAGGTCAATGTCTACTGGCTGGAGAGTCATTCGCCGCTGGGCAACGTGCTGGCGGCGGGACTGCGCAATGCGCGCCTGGGCAATGAGCAGGTACGCGCGCGCATGCAGGAGTCGGCCGTGGCCGTCATCCATGACATGGAGCGCTTCCTGAGTCCGCTGGGCACCATCGCCGCCATCACGCCGCTTTTGGGGCTGCTGGGCACGGTGGTCGGCATGATCGACGTCTTCGCCGTGATCGTCGATGCGGGCAGCGCCGAGCGCGCCCAGGAGCTGGCCGGCGGGATTTCCCAGGCGCTGGTGACGACGGCGTCCGGCTTGACGGTGGCGATTCCGGCACTGATGTTCCACCGCTATTTCCAGCGCTGTGTCGAGGACATCACCGTCAACATGGAGGAGCAGGCAGGGCAGGTGGTGGAATATATCTCGCACCATCAGGGCGAGCTCGGGCTGGCCGAGAGCCATGACGGCATCGACCGTCGCCCGGGCCAGCGCCCCGGCCAGGTGCCGGAGCCCCATGAGCGCCTGCCGGAAGACCTGCCGGCCTACATGCGTCGTGACGCCGATGACCCCTATGGTGGCGATGATGGCAAGGGGGCAGGTGCCGGGAGGCCGTCATGAGGTTTCCGCGTCGCCAGCGTGAGTCGGTGGAGGTCAATCTCACCCCGCTGATCGACGTGGTGTTTCTGCTGCTGATCTTCTTCATGGTCTCGACGACCTTCGATAGCCGTCGAGCGCTGGACCTCATCCTGCCGCAGTCCAGTCAGGCCAGCGCGGTAGAGCAGGCGCCCTTGATCCTGAGCATCGGGGCGGCAGGTGATTTTACGCTCGGCGAGGCAAGCCTCGGCGAGGATGAACTGGGAGCGCAACTTGCGCAGTACAAGGACCAGGCAGATCGCTTCGGGTTGATCCTCGAAGCCGATGGCCGCACGCCCCACGCCAAGGTGGTCACGGCGCTGGACGCCGCCGCTGAAGTGGGTATCACCCGTGTGCGCATTAGTACGCGTATCGGGACGGAATCATCATCACCGGATGCCCCATGAGGGCGCCGCCCAAGTCTATGGAGACCCCGTGAGTCGCGACTCCACCTGGATTCATTACCGCCGCTTGCTCGGCTACGTTCGCCCGTACTGGAAGATGTTTCTGGCCGCCGTCGTCGGCTACATCATCTACGGTGCCTCGAGTACGGCGCTGGCCGAGATGATGAAGCGCCTGATCGACGGCATTCAGAATCCTGACGCCCAGTTCAGACTGTTCCTGCCGCTGTTCGTGATCGGCATGTTCGCCGTGCGCGGCGTCGGCACCTTCTTGGGCACCTACTGCATGAGTGATGTGGCGCGCAACGTGGTCCACACCCTGCGTACCACGGTGTTCAACCACATGCTGCACTTGCCGGGGCGCTATTTCGACGAGAACTCCACCGGCCATCTCATCACCCGCGTCACCTACCATGTCGAGCAGATCACCGGCGCAGCCACCAAGGCGCTGACCATCATCCTGCGCGAAGGCTTCTTCGTGCTCGGCCTGCTGGGCTATCTGTTCTGGACCAACTGGAAGCTGACGCTGGTGTTCATCGCGGTCACGCCGCTGATCGGTTGGGTGGTCAGCTATGCCAGCAAGCGCTTCCGCAAGCTCTCCAAGCGTATCCAGGGCTCGATGGGCGAGGTGACCCATGTCGCTTCCGAGGCGCTGTCCGGCCATCGGGTCGTGCGTACCCACGGTGCCGAGGATTACGAGAAGGCACGCTTCGCGGCGGTCAGTGAGTACAACCGCGAGCAGAAGATGAAGGAAGCGCTGACCAAGGCCACCGCCACGCCGGTCATCCAGCTGTTGATCGCCGTGGCACTGGCCACGCTGGTGTGGCTGGCGATGGCGCCGGAACTGATGGCCGGCATGAGCGCCGGTGAGTTCGTCGGCTTCATCACCGCCGCTTCGATGATGGCCAAGCCGGTACGTCAGTTGACCGAAGTCAACGGCGAGATCCAGAAGGGCATGGCGGCCTCGGAAGAACTGTTCGGTCTGCTGGATACGCCTGCAGAGCCGGACAACGGCACCCTGGTGCCCGAGGGTCGCCTCGAGGGGCGTGTGCGCTTCGACAATGTCCACTTCCGCTATGCAGACCATCAGCCGGAGGTGCTCAAGGGCATCGATCTGGAGGTGAAGCCGGGGCAGATGGTCGCCATCGTCGGGCGTTCGGGGTCGGGCAAGTCGACGTTGATGAGCCTGTTGCCGCGCTTCTACGCACCGACCACCGGCCGCATCCTGATCGATGATGTCGCCATCGAGGACTACAAGCTGCGCCCGATGCGTCAGCAGATCGCGCTGGTCTCGCAGAATGTCACCCTGTTCAATGCCGACCTGACCGCCAACATCGCCTATGGCACCGGTGAGGTCGACAAGGCGCGGGTGGAAGAGGCGGCGCGTGCGGCCTATGCCCACGAATTCATCGAGCGCATGAGCGAAGGCTACGACACCATCGTCGGCGACAATGGCGTGATGCTCTCCGGTGGTCAGCGCCAGCGTATCGCCATCGCGCGTGCCATCTACAAGGACTCGCCGATCCTGGTGCTGGACGAGGCCACCTCGGCGCTGGATACCGAATCCGAACGCTATATCCAGCGCGCGCTGGAAGAAGTGTGTCAGGGCCGGACGACCTTCGTGATCGCCCACCGTCTGTCCACCATCGAGAAGGCGGACCGCATCCTGGTGATGGATGATGGCGAGATCATCGAAGACGGCACCCACGAATCATTGATTGCTCAGGAAGGTGCTTATGCCGCGCTGCATCGCATCCAGTTCCGGGAGACGGCAGACGCATGAGTGAACGACTGGTAGACGCCTGGTATCGCGGCGCTGGCTGGCTTCATCTGCTGCGCCCGCTGGAACATGTCTACAAGAATGTGGTGGCGCGCAAGCGCAATGCCTATCTCACCGGCAAGCGTGAGGTCTGGAAGGCGCCGGTGCCGGTGATCGTGATCGGCAACATCACCGTCGGTGGTACCGGCAAGTCGCCGCTGGTCGCCTGGCTGGGGCGCTGGTTGAGCGAGCAGGGCTGGCGCCCGGGCATCATCTCGCGCGGCTACGGCGGGCATTCGCCGCGCTACCCCCTCTACGTGCAGGCCGATACCGATCCCCAGCATGCCGGCGATGAGCCGGTGATGCTGGCCCAGCAGACCGGCCTGCCGGTGGCGGTCGACCCGGATCGCCCGAGCGCGGCGCGGCGCCTGATTGCCGCCGGCTGCGACATTCTGCTCTCCGATGATGGTCTGCAGCATCATGCGCTGGGGCGCGATATCGAGCTGGTGGTCGTGGACGGTGAGCGTGCCTTCGGCAATCAGCGTTGCCTGCCCGCCGGGCCGCTGCGCGAGCCGTTGTCGCGCCTCGCCAGTGTCGATGCGGTGATCTCCAACGGTGTCATCGACTGCTCGCGCCTGCCGGTGGAATCGCATTGCATGAAGCTGACGCCGGTCCACTGGCGCCACCTGATCGACGACGTGCGCTATCCTGCCCACCAGCTGCCGTTCAGTGGTCAGGTGCATGCGTTGGCCGGTATCGGCAATCCGCAGCGCTTCTTCCGCACCCTGACCAACCTCGGGGTCGAGCATCTGCCGCGTCCGCTGGCGGACCACCATCGTTTCACGCCGACGGATCTGCGCTTTTCCGACAATCTGCCCGTGGTGATGACCGCCAAGGACGCCGTCAAGTGTCGCAGCTTCGCCAATGAGCGCTGCTGGGCGCTGGATGTCGAAGCGCGTCCGGATCAGGCGCTGGTGGACTGGCTCGCCAAACGCCTTGAAGCGCTCTGAGTGCTTGATCGCTGAATTTTCTTTCTTTTCTGCTGTTATTCCGGAGATGTCTCGATGGACAAGGAACTGCTCGCGCTACTGGTTTGCCCGCTGTGTCAGGCCAAGCTGACCTATGATGCGGCGAATGCCGAGCTCAAGTGCTTCTACGATGGCCTCGCCTATCCGGTACGCGACGGCATTCCCGTCATGCTGGAAGAAGAAGCGCGCCAGATGGATGCCGATGAGAAGCTCAAGGGGAGCCGCGGCTGATGAGTGACCTTCTGCAGCAGGGGCAGGCAGACGACAGCCGTTCAGAGGGCGAGTCCGGCTTCGTGGTCGTGATTCCGGCGCGCTTCAACTCCTCACGCCTGCCGGGCAAGCCCCTGGCGGACATTCATGGCCAGCCGATGATCGAGCATGTCTGGCGCAATGCCTGTGCCAGTCAGGCCAGTCGGGTCGTGATCGCCACCGATGACGAGCGCATCCGTGAGGCCTGTAAGGGCTTCGGGGCCGAGGTCGTGATGACGCGTGGCGATCATCCCAGCGGGACGGACCGCCTTGCCGAGGTGGTCACGCTGTTGGCGCTGGCCCCCGAGACCCTGGTGGTCAACGTCCAGGGCGATGAGCCATTGCTGCCGGCGGCGCTGATCGATCAGGTGGCGGTGCGTCTCGAGGAAGACGCGGGTGCCTCGATCGCCACGCTGGCGGAGTCGATCGCCAGCGTCGACAGCCTGTTCAACCCCAATGTGGTCAAGGTGGTGCGTGACCTGCGCGGGCGTGCCCTGTACTTCTCGCGTGCGCCTATCCCGTGGGACCGCGAGCACTTCACCACGCCGCCGGACATGCTGGCCACCGATTCCTGGCTGCGCCATATCGGCCTCTACGCCTATCGTGCCAGCTTCCTGACCGATTACGTCGACTGGCTGCCGGCCCCGCTGGAGCAGCTCGAACAGCTCGAACAGCTGCGCGCGCTGCATCATGGTCATGCCATCCAGGTGGCCATTGCCTGCACGGCGCATCCGGCCGGTGTCGATACGCCGGAGGATCTCGAGCGCGTGCGCGACTGGCTGGCGCAAGCAGCGGCAGGCAGCGAGAGCGGAGAGGCCTGATGAGCGAGCTTCTTGAGCAACTGGCCCAGCGTCAGGCGCCATTGGAGCGCATCCTGATGGTGTGCCTGGGCAATATCTGCCGCTCACCGAGTGCCGAAGGCGTGTTGCGTGCGGCGCTGACGCGCCATGGCCTGGATCAGGTCGTCACGGTGGACAGCTGCGGCACCAGTGACTGGCATGTCGGCGGTCAGCCTGATGCGCGGGCCATCGCCCATGCGGCCAAGCGCGGACACGACATCAGCACGCTGCGTGCCCGTCAGTTGTGCGAGCAGGACTTCCACGACTTCGATCTGATTCTGGTGATGGACGACGCCAATCTTGCCGATACCCGTGCCTTGGCTGCACGCAGCAACAGTGGTGATCAGGCGCTGATCGGTCGCCTGCTGGACCTGCTGCCGACCCCGCTGCCCGCGCTGGCAGCGGGCAGTCGTGAGGTGCCGGACCCCTACACCGGGGGGCCCGATGCCTTCGAGCGTGTGCTGGATCTGATCGATGTGGCCTGCGAGGCGCTCATTGCGGCACTGCCTGCGGCGACCACGGCGCGGGCGCGCTCATGACTCAGGTATCCAGTGATCAGAACGCTGGCGACACCTCGCAACGTGAGGGGGTGGCGCTGGATGGCTGCAATACGCTGGGCTTCTCGGCGCGCGCCCGCGCCCTGAGTGAGCCCCACACCGTCGAGGCGGCCAGGGCACAGGTGCTGGCCTCCCGGCAGGCTGGTGAGCGCCTGGTGGTGATCGGCGGCGGCAGCAATCTGGTATTGCTGCCGTGGCTGGATGCCCATGTCATGCGTCCGGCCTTTGACGAGGTCACCATCACGCCGGCAGAAGACGGCCTGACGGCCACGGTCTCCGTCGAAGCCGGCAAGCGCTGGCATGCCCTGGTGATGGAGCTGGCCGCCGCTGGCTGGTGGGGCTATGAAAATCTGGCGCTGATTCCCGGTTGCTGCGGTGCGGCGCCTATCCAGAATATCGGCGCCTATGGTGTCGAGCTGGCAGACCATCTGCTGCGCCTGGAGGTCATGTCGCTGGAAGATGGCAGCTGCCGCTGGATGAATCGCGAGGAATGCGGTTTCGGCTATCGCGACAGCATCTTCAAGGGCGCGCTTGAGCATCGCGTGCTGATCACGCGTCTGGAGTTGCAGGTGTCGCGCCAGGCGTCGCCCCGGCTCGGTTATGGTGATCTCGCCCAGCGCGTCAGTGCGGCGCTGCCGCAAGGGGAGGAAGTGACGCCGTTGCAGGTCGCCCTGGCGGTGATTGCCACGCGCAGTGAGAAGTTGCCCGACCCCGCGCAACTCGGCAATGCCGGCAGTTTCTTCAAGAATCCACAGCTTCCCCAGGCTGAGGCCCAGGCGCTGCTGACCCGCTTCCCGAGCTTGCCGCATTACCCGCAGGCCGATGGCAGCATCAAGCTGGCAGCAGGTTGGCTGATCGATCAATGTGGTCTCAAGGGCGTGCGCAGAGGCCATGTCGGCGTGCATGCTCAGCAGGCGCTGGTGCTGGTGCACTTCGGCGAGGGGGCCGTCACGGAGCTGCTGGCACTGGCGCAGGAAGTGCGTGAGGCAGTCCACACCCGCTTCGGGGTCTGGCTCGAGCAGGAGCCGCGGGAGCTTGGGATGATGCCGCCCGAGGGCTGAGGCCCAGAGTCGTGCACATGAGACCTGCGCTGAAGTGAAGGCACGCACACAAGGCGCTGAAAATAGCATGCACTGAAAACAAGAACGCCCCGCAGGCAAGCCTGCGGGGCGTTCTTGTTTTCAGTGCTTGGTTCTGACTTGCTGCTCAACGGGAGCGGCTGGCATAGACCTTCACATAGTCCCTGTCTTGCTGCCACTCTGGCGCCCCCTTCAGCGCTTGTGGCTGAAAGGGGCGCCAGAGTGGCGGCAGGGGCAGGGCGCCAGCCTCAGACCGCCAGCCTCAGGCCTCAGTGAGACGTGTTGCTGTCATCCTGAGCGGTCGTGTCCTGAGTCTCTGCGCTGGCCTGTTGTGCGGCAGCACGTTCGGCAGCTTCACGCTCACGACGACGCACTTCACGCGGATCGTTATAGGCGCGTTCGCCACGGCGACGGCGGGTCTCGGTGGCTGGCTGCGTGCTGTCCTGCTGCACGCCTTCTGCCGCTGTCGTCTCGCCTTGCTCGCTCGGTGCCTGCTTGTGCTCGCTGTCAGCGACTTCCCCTGTATGGGAGTCGTCGCTCACGGCTTGCGCCACGGCGACATTGTCGTGACGTTCGGCAGTCGCGAACGCTGCCTCGGCCGGCGCATTCTCGACGCTGGCGCTGACGGCGCTTTCGGCACCTTCAGCAGTAGCATCAGAGCCGTCAGCAGAATCAGAGCCTTCAGCTGATTGAGAGCCTTCCGCAGCTTCAGCGACAGTATCTGCGGTGCGCTCAGTGCTGACAGCAGGCTCAATCTCAGCGCTGGCCACGTCAGCGTTTTGCGTCACCTTCGCCTCGCTGGTCTCAGTCTGCTGGGGAGTCTCTTCGTGCGCGGTCTCCTGTACAGGCTGTTCAGCGGCAGCGTCTTCCACGGCAGCGTCTTCCACGGCAGGTTCTTCCACGGCAGGTTCTTCCGCCACAGTCTGCGCAGGCTGGCTGGCAGTGTCGGCTTCAGCGGCGACCGCTTCCTCTGCTTCAGCGACAGGTGCCTGAGCTTCGGTCTGCTCGGCAGCTTGCGCTTCAGGCGCAGCGGCTTCGCCGGTCACGCTTTCCTTCAGCGACTGCTCATCGGCCGCTGCTTCCGGCGCGACTTCTGCAGCGGTGACGGCCGGCGTGTCGACGGCGTCGTCAGCTGCGCTGGCCTGCGGCTGGTGCACGCTTGGCTGCTGGACGGCGTGCTGCTCAGTGCGCTGGTCGGCGTGCTGCTCAGTCTTCTGCGCCTGGTGAGCGCCAGTGACAGGCGCTTCGGACGCCTCTTCGGCGGGTGCTTCGACAGGTGCTTCGACGACCGGCTCGGGCACTTCCGCTGTCGCTGGCTCAGACTCAGACGCTTGCGCATCGGATGCCGCTGACTCAGGGGCTACCGTCTCTCTCAGCGTCTCGTTGCTCGGCTCGCTGACTTCCGGTGCAACGGCAGCCGTGAGGTCTGCGCTGGCAGACTGCTCGGCGCTGGCCGGTGCGTCCTGTGCAGCGGTGCTGTTTTCACCCTGCGAGGCGCTGTCGTTGCTTTGCGGGGCGCTTTCCTTGCCTTGCGGGGCATTGGCTTCGCCTTGCGGGGCAGCGGTAGTGGCGCTGACGGCTTCGGCACCTTCCTCGGCAATGGCCGGTACCGCAGTGGTTGCCGAAGTGGCGGCTGCCGAAGCAGCGGCTGCCTGCGGGCCTGCAAGCGTCATGGCCTTGAGCGACTTCTGCTCTTCGACCGCCTGCGGGTTCAGAGCATGCTGACGGCTGCGAACACGCGGGTTGTTGCGGGTCTGCTGGTCTTCGTTGCTGACCTGCTGTTCCACCTGCTCGGCCTGTTCGGCTGCCTTGATGGACTCGCGTGCCTGCTTGCTGTCGACCTGCTCGGCCTTGTCAGTCTTGGCCGGCTTTTCACCACGCGCCGGCTTGTCGCTGCGCTTGCCGGAATCGCGCTTGCTGGCGTTGTCGGCCTTGGCGTTCTGGCTGTCGCTGCTCCTGGCTTCGGCTTTCGGGCTGTTGTCAGCCTGCGGCGTCTGCTCCGGTTCGGCCTGCGGCTTGCTGTCGTTGGTGACGATTTCCTGCTGGCTGTCCTGACGCGACTCGTTGGACTTGCGACGGTTGCCACGGTCGTTGCGCTGACGGCGCTTGCTGTTGCTGCGGCCATCGTTCTGGCTGCTGCTGTCAGCGTCGTTGCCGCGGGAATCGTTGCCGCTGTTGCGTGACTCGCCGTCGTTGTTGCGTGACGCGTTGTCATTGCGACGACGGGAGTCCTTGCGATTGTCATCACGCTCGTTGTTGCCACGGCCGTCATTACTGCGGTCGTTGTTGCGGTCGTTGCTACGTTCAGCGTTGCGGCCATTGCGGGAGTCGTTGCGAGCCGCTGCCGGAGCGCTGGCTTCACTGACGGTCTCGCGACGCTCGCGGGCCTTTTCCAGTGCCTTGCGGGCTTCGCTGGACTTGGCCGGCACGGCGGTATCGCTGTCATTGCCCAGCAGACGGCTGAAGCCTCGGGCCAGGCGCGACAGCAGGCCGCCACCGGTGGCCGGAGCGGCAGTCCTGACGGGAGTCTGGGCTGAAGACTGCGCCACGACTTCCTGCTTGCTGGCCTGAGCGCGGGTGTCATTGCCCTGGCTCGAGCGATTGCCCTGACGGTTGTCATTGCGCGAGCTCTGACGGCTGTCGTTGCGGCCTTCGCTGCGAGTGTCATTACGAGACTCGTTGCGCGACTCCTGACGGTTGCGGCCGTTGCTGCTGCCGTTGCCGTTGCGACGACGATTGCCGTTGTTCTTGCCGTTGCCGTTGCGGCTATCGCTGTCATTGCTGCTGTCAGCGCTCTCGGCCACTGCGGCGGGCGCTGCGGCAGGCGCTTCCGGTGCGGCAACCGGGGCAGGCGTGGTGTGGGACACGCTCTTGACGGCTGCTTCAGTGCGCGCCGGCGGCTTGTCGAAGTTCGGATCCGGTTCCTTGCCGACTTCGGTCTCGACGGACAGCTCGAAGCTGGACTTGTCGGCACCGTCTTCATCGACGTGGTCGTCACGCAGACGCACGACTTCGTAGTGCGGCGTGTCGAGCTCCGGGTTCGGCAGCAGCACGACATTCACGCCCTGACGACGTTCGATGTCGAACAGCGTGGCGCGCTTCTCGTTGAGCAGGTAGGTCGCGACCGGCACCGGCAGGATGGCGCGGATCTGCGAGCTGCGCTCCTTCATGGCCTCTTCTTCGATCAGGCGCATGATGGAGAGCGCCATGGAGCGCACGTCACGGATGGTGCCCTGGCCGTCACAGCGCGGGCAGACCACGCCGCTGGTCTCGCCCAGTGACGGGCGCAGACGCTGACGCGACATTTCCATCAGGCCGAAGCGTGAGATGCGACCGATCTGGACACGAGCGCGGTCGATCTTGAGCGCGTCGCGCACACGGTTCTCGACTTCACGCTGGTTGCGTGCCGGCGTCATGTCGATGAAATCGATCACCACCAGGCCGCCAATGTCGCGCAGACGCAGCTGGCGGGCGATCTCGTCGGAGGCCTCCAGGTTGGTCTGCAGCGCGGTTTCCTCGATATCACTGCCGCGGGTGGCGCGAGCGGAGTTGATGTCGATGGAGACGAGGGCTTCGGTGTGGTCGATGACGATGGCGCCACCGGAGGGCAGCTTCACTTCACGCTGGTAGGCGGTCTCGATCTGGGATTCGATCTGGAAGCGCGAGAACAGCGGCACGTCGTCTTCGTAGAGCTTGATCTTCTGCTGGTAGCTCGGCATCACCTGACGCACGAAGGACAGCGCTTCTTCCTGGACTTCCGGAGAGTCGATCAGTACCTCACCGATGTCATTGCGCAGGTAATCGCGCATGGCACGGATGATGACGTTGGATTCACGGTAGATCAGGAAGGGGGCAGGGCGGCTGGAGGCGGCCTTGGTTACTGCGTCCCACACCTGGGCGAGATAGTCGAGGTCCCACTGCAGCTCTTCGGCGCTCTTGCCGATGCCGGCGGTGCGCACGATGACGCCCATCTTGTCCGGCAGGGTCAGGCTGTTCATCGCTTCCTTCAGCTGAGCGCGCTCTTCGCCCTCGATGCGGCGGGAGATACCACCGGCACGCGGGTTGTTGGGCATCAGCACGAGGAAACGGCCGGCCAGACTGATGAAGGTGGTCAGGGCGGCGCCCTTGTTGCCACGTTCTTCCTTGTCGACCTGGACGATGACTTCCTGGCCTTCCTTGAGCACTTCACGAATGTTGGGACGGCCCTGGCCGGGGTCCTTGGAGAAGTACTCGCGGGAGATTTCCTTGAGCGGCAGGAAGCCGTGGCGTTCGGCGCCGAAGTCGACGAAGCAGGCTTCGAGGCTGGGCTCGATGCGGGTGATCTTGCCGCGGTAGATATTGGCTTTCTTCTGTTCGCGGGCGCCGGACTCGATGTCGAGATCGTAAAGGCGTTGTCCGTCGACCAGTGCGACGCGCAGCTCTTCCGGCTGGGTCGCGTTGATGAGCATCCGTTTCATGTCGTCTCGCTAGACTGGGCGTGCCGAAGGGCAGCCGCATTGTGCGTCGGCGACGAGGAACCGTTTTCCGCTTCGTGTTGTGCTCAGCGCATGTCGTGGAATGCGTTTTTCGCATGCAGGCAAGTCCGTGGACGGGCCACATGCGGCATGATCATGTTGAGTACTTGGAAGAGGCAGGACGTGTTGCGGGGATTTGTACTCCTCCGGCCCTGCGGTCTCTTCCCTAACACCTGGCATTTGCCGATTCATCGACGCCGGCCTTCGGCACGGATATCGAATGATTACCCGGGCTTCATGCCCGAGCGGTCTTGTGTCGTTGGCCCATGAATGACTGGGCGTCTTGCTGTCTTGCCTGCGCAGGCGGCTTTCGGGCTCCCGCGACATCATCTCGTGGAGTCTGCAGCGAAGGCTCGAAGGGCGATTGCGCTGCGGCGCGCGGCGTCATGCGTTCCGCGCCCGCTGATATCGTCATCAGGTCCTGTGAGACCTGAGCGACATCGATGTTTTGCGTCAGCTGTTGGTCTGGCCACTGGCCGCGAATGACTGTCCTTGGGGCGGCCTTCGCTGCCTGTGATTGGCAGGTGCGATGCGCGGGACAGCACGCTACCGACAGGGTAGATGACAACAGGGTGCTTGCGTGACCTGCACGGTGCTGATGTCGGTGCGCGTTGCTTCATTGCGGCCATCTGACCCTCTCCGCCGGCGTGAAGCACCTTGTTGAAGTGCCGGGTGCGCCGTTTTTCCGGCCGCTGTGACAGGGCTGCGGAGACGATGATCGGGCATATAGAGAAGGCCCATCTCACTGCGCTCGAATATACCAGTAAAGGTATGTACCAGCAATTCAGCTGCCAGATCAAACGCTTCGCTACATCGTCCGAGATACGAGGCCCGGCGAGCCGCGAATGAGAGCGGCATATGGCACGATGATTCCCCATTGGTCGCATGACACCGTAGAATGACCGGTCTGAGTGCGCCCAGGCGCACGGCAACAAGATGAGCAGGCCGCGCGAAGGCGGGGCCGGAAAGGAGTGCGACATGGCCGAAGGCCAATCAGTCCAGTGGATCGAGGTTGCCCCGGAATTGGCCGGGCAGCGCATCGACAACTTTCTGCGTACCCGCCTCAAGGGCGCACCCAAGGCGTTGATCTATCGCATCGTGCGCAAGGGTGAAGTGCGCGTGAACAAGAAGCGTATCAAGGTCGATTACCGCCTGCAGGCGGGTGATCTGGTGCGGGTGCCGCCGCTGCGCCTCTCGCCGGAAGCCGCCGTGCAGGAAGTCAGTGACAACCTGCGCGAGGTACTGGCGGGCTGCATCGTGCGCGAGACGGATGACTTCATGGTCATCAACAAGCCCTCGGGGCTTGCCGTGCACGGCGGCAGCGGCGTCAAGATCGGCTTGATCGAGGCCATGCGCCAGATTCGCGCCGACCTGCCGTTCCTGGAGCTGGTGCATCGCCTGGACCGTGATACCTCCGGCTGCATTCTGCTGGCCAAGTCGCGGGCTGCGCTGTTGCAGCTCAATGCCGACCTCAAGGCCCACAAGATGACCAAGCTGTATCTGGCGCTGGTCGAGGGGCGCTGGGATTCACGTCGCGATTACGTCAATGCACCGCTGGAGCGCTATGACGGTGGCAATGGTGAGCGGCGGGTGCGCGTCGATGAGGCCGGCAAGACGGCCAGCACCCGCTACGCGGTGCGTGAGGCCTATCCGAGCATGACGCTGGTCGAGGCCGAGCCGATCACCGGGCGTACCCACCAGATCCGCGTGCACTCGGTGCATGCCGGGCACCCGCTGCTCGGCGATACCAAGTACGGTACCGAGCGCGGCAATGCCCTGGCGAAGAAGGTCGGGCTGGAACGCCTGTTCCTGCATGCCGCCCAGCTCAGCTTTCCTGATCCGATCGACGGGCGAACCGTCACCGTGCGCGCGCCGCTGGACAAGCGGATGAAGCGCGTTCTCGCCACTGCCAGAGAGCTGGGAGCTCGTCATGACTGATCTCACTGCAGGACTGCCACAACCGCGCTATCGCCTGGTCATCTTCGACTGGGATGGCACCCTGATGGATTCCGAGGCGCGTATCGTCGACTGCCTGCAGGCGGCCTCGTTGGCGACGGGCATGGGCGAGCTGCCTGCCCATGCGGCGCGCGACATCATCGGACTCGGGCTGCCCGAAGCCATGGAGCGCCTGTTCCCGGGGGCGACGGCCGAGCAGTGCGAGGCGCTGGTCGCGGCCTACAAGGCGCATTTCGTGGCGGTCGATACCACGCCGCTGGACTTCTTCCCCGGTGTCGAGGCCGGCATCCAGCGTCTGCGTCGCCATCCCGAGCAGCTGCTGGCCGTCGCGACGGGCAAGAGCCGCCGCGGGCTGGATCGCATGTTCACGGCCCATGATTGCGGTGACTGGTTCCATGCCTCGCGCACTGCGGACCTGACGCTGTCCAAGCCGCACCCTCGCATGCTCGAGGAGTTGCTGGCCGAGCTGAACGTTGAGGCGCATGAGGCGCTGATGGTCGGCGATACCGAATATGATCTGGAGATGGCGCGTGCCCTGGGCATGCACAGTGTCGGTGTCGACTACGGCGTACACAGTGTGCCGCGTCTTGAGGCCTGTGCGCCGCAGCGCATCGTCTCGCATTTCGATGAATTGATGGATTGGCTGTACGTGGCCAGGTAACGGCCGCGATCGCCCAGCACAGGAGCAGCAATCGATGAGTGACAGGCCGCAGGATCCCTGGCGTGAAGGCGCGGGTGGCAAGGACGAGAGCGAAGCGGGCTTGAGCGGGCCGGGCATGAGTGAGCAGGGCATGAGTGGACAGGGCGCGGCTGACGCCTCCGACCGTGAGGTGGACTGGCAGGCGCGCGAGCGTACCGCGCAGCTCGAGATGATGGACCGCTGGGTGCAGGGCGTGGTCACCGAGCAGCGTCGTTCGCGGCGCTGGAAGCTGTTCTTCCGCTTCCTGTTCGCGTTGCTGTTCATCGCCTCGATCGCGACCTCGGTGACTCTGTTCACGCTCGGCAGCCAGCCAGCGGCGCTGCCCGGCGAGCAGCATCTGGGCGTGGTGCGCGTGAAGGGCGTGATCGAAGCGGATGGCGAAGCCAATGCCGAGCGCATCATCAAGGGGCTGCGCGCGGCCTGGGAGTCACCGGCCTCCGTGGCGGTGGTGCTCGATATCAACTCGCCCGGTGGCAGCCCGGTGCAGTCCCAGCGCGTCTATGACGAGCTGATGCGGCTGCGCGAGCGGGGCGACAAGCCGGTGATCGCGGTGATTGAAGACCTGGGCGCCAGTGGTGCCTATTACATGGCGGCCGGCGCCGGCGAGATCATCGCGGCACCCTCGAGCCTGGTGGGCTCCATCGGCGTGATTTCCTCAAGCTTCGGGCTCAAGGGGCCGATGGAAAAGCTGGATATCGAGCGTCGCGTGTTCACGGCGGGAGACAACAAGGCGTTTCTTGATCCGTTCTCGGAAATCTCGCCGGACCAGCGTGCCTTCTGGCAGAGCGTGCTGGCCACGACGCACCAGCAGTTCATCGCGGCGGTCAAGGCTGGGCGCGGTGAGCGCCTCAAGGACGATCCCGAGCTGTTCTCGGGGCTGATCTGGACCGGCGAGCAGGCGCGGGGGCTGGGGCTGGTCGATCGTACCGGCACGCTGGAAGAGCTGGCGGCGGAGCTGACGCCAGAGGCGGAGCTGCACGATTACACGCCGCGTCAGGACCCCTTCGAGCGCTTCACGCGGCGCTTCGCCGGTGTGATGGTCAGTGCGATGGGGCTCGAGACGACGGTGTCGCCGGTCAGCTACCGCCTGCCCTGGTAGGCGAGCCAGGGCCGCAGCCCTCGTCGCTCAGGGCTGCGGTGTCTCTCGGGGGCGCGGTGCCTCTCAGGGTTAAGGTGTCTCTCAGAATCACGGCGCATCCAGCAGAGGGTCGACGCCTGCCTCGCGCAGCAGTTCGCACAGGCGAATCAGCGGCAGGCCGATCAGGCTGTTGGGATCACGCCCCTCGAGACGCTCGAAGAGCGTGATGCCCAGTCCTTCCATGCGGAAACTGCCGGCGCTGTCGAGGGGGCGTTCACGCTCGACGTAGCGTTCGATCTCGGCGCTGGTCAGGGAGCGGAAGACGACCTCGTAGTCTTCATGGCAGACCCAGTGACGCGCGGATTGGGTGTCGATCAGCGCCAGGCCGGTCACGAAGCGCACGCGACGCCCGGAGAAGCGCGCCAGCTGGGCGCGTGCGGCTGACAGATCCGCCGGCTTGCCCAGTATCTCGCCCTCGAAGACGGCGACCTGATCGCTGCCGATGATCAGGTGGTGGGAGTAGGCATCCGCCACGACGTTGGCCTTGCCGAGTGCCAGACGATGGACCAGTGTCTCGGCACTTTCTGCGCGCCGCGGCGTCTCATCGATACTGGGGGCTGTCCAGGTGAAGGGCAGCCCGAGGCGTTCAAGCAGTTCACGACGCCAGCGTGAGCTGGACGCCAGGACCAGTGGAGTCATCATGGCTCTCCCGTCGGGGCGCGTTGCGGGCATTGGCTGGGCGGCGCGCGGCAAGTATTTGAAAAACAAGGGCTGCAGGATGCCGTAAATCCTCTCGGCATTGAAGCGTCAGGCGCGTACAATCGCGCGCTGGACGTGTAGCCCAGTGTCAGTTGTCGCATATCGACGTGAAAGCGTGATGGTGAGGGGGCTGGCAAAAGCAACAAGTTGCTCATGCATTTTGACACCGGGAGGGGGAATCCCTATTATGGCGCGCCTATGTTGACCACAAGACTGCCGACCAAGGTCGAGCCCTACCGGCTGGCGTCAGCGGGTAAACGCCTTGAAGGCGTGATTCCACTGGCGAACATGCCCCGTGTTGTTGAGGCCATCGGTGCTCAGGAAGGGGACGTCAGCGTCTCCATGACCTTTGACATCGACACTCAACGTCGCAGCTTCATCGAAGGCTCCATCGCCTTCGAGGCAAGTCTGCTATGTCAGCGTTGTCTGGGACCCACCGAGCCGGAGCCGCTTTCCAGCGAGTTCCTGTTGGGTCTGGTGACCAGCGATGCGCTGGCGGCGCAGCTGCCCGGTGAGTACGAGCCGGTAGTGGTGGAAAACGAACAGCTGGATCTCCTGACAGTGATCGAGGATGAAGTGCTCCTGGTCCTGCCGCAGGTGGTCTACCACGAGGAGGCCGATTGTGCCGTCTCTCGCGACCAGCTGGCCAGCGGTGTGGAACCCGAGGCCTCGGACGCACCCGCTGTGAATCCATTCAGTGTGCTTCGCACCCTGAAGGACAAGCACTGAACTCAATTTGTCGACAAGATTGGAGTAATTCCCATGGCAGTTCAGCAGAACCGCAAAACTCGTTCCAAGCGTGGCATGCGTCGTAGCCACGATGCCCTGACTGCACCGACCCTGTCCCAGGACAAGGAAACCGGTACAGTTCACCTGCGTCACCACGTCTCTGCCGACGGTTTCTACCGTGGCCGCAAAGTCGTTGATGCATAAGGCATTGATGCAGCGCGCGGCGTAACGCCGTGCGTATCGCCATCGATACGATGGGCGGGGACTTCGGTCCCCGCGCTACGTTACGGGGCACGGCCAGTGCGCTGTTGCGAGACTCGCAACTCAGCGCCATCCTGGTCGGCCCGCAGCATCTACTGGATGCCGAGTTAGACTCCCTCCCTGCTTCACTCTCTCGTGTTCGTGATCGCCTTCAGACACTCGCTGTCGACGGCATTGTCGCGTCTGATGCTCGCCCGTCCCGCGTCCTGCGCAGCCGCGAGCCCAGCAGCATGTCTCAGGCCCTGGGCCTGGTGGCGAAGGGTCAGGCGGATGCCTGTGTCAGTGCCGGCAATACCGGCGCCTTGATGGCGCTGGGCATGCGCGAAGTGGGAAGAGTGAAAGGGGTGGAGCGACCTGCCATCTGTGCCGCGGTGCCCACGCGCGGCGCGCGCGCCTGCAGCCTGCTGGATCTCGGCGCCAACGTCGATGTCGCACCGCACCATCTGCTGGCGTTCGCCCGTATGGGCGCGATGCGCAGTCGCCTCATCGACGCGGTCGAGCGTCCACGAGTGGGGCTGCTCAACGTGGGGGTCGAGTCGGTCAAGGGGACTGCACAGGTGCAGGAAGCGCACGCCCTGTTGGCTGGCAGCGAGTCGGATTTCGACTACCTTGGCTTTGTCGAGGGCGGCGACCTCTTCTCCGGCAAGGTAGATGTGGTGGTCTGTGACGGCTTCGTCGGCAATGTCGTGCTCAAGAGCAGTGAAGGGCTTGCGCAGATGCTGTCGGCACAGCTGGGGGCGACCCTGGCGGCCAGCTGGCGCACGCGCCTGATGGCCTGGCTGGCGCGCCCGGCGCTGACGCGACTCTCGCGTGAACTGGACCCGGTGCGCTACAACGGCGCCAGCCTGCTGGGCCTGGCGAGCGTGGTGGTGAAGAGCCACGGCGGCGCGGCGGCGGAAGGCTTTGCCTTTGCCGTCACGCGCGCGGCCAGCGAGGCTCGCGAGCAGTTGCCCTCGCGCCTGGCGCAGGCCCTGGAAGGCACATACTCACGCTGAATGAGTAAATTGGTCTGATTTGTTCCTGTTGGGGTCGAGCTTCGGCGCACACGGTGCGACAATGCCAGCGCTTCGCGGCCGGGCGGTGAAGGCGGACGGGAATCAGGGGTAGGCAGCTCCCACAGGAAGCCCCACAGGAAGCCCCGCAGGACGGCAGCATGACGTAAATGACAGGAAGCAGGCTTTCCCCTGGCAGAAGCGTGAGACACGACAGTGGTCGTCTCGCTTGCGAGCCAGTGGAAATCGGGTTTCTTGACCCGTGTCAGTCCCACCTGAACAGATGGAAATGGTGACAGCAATGACAGATTCCCTGGCCCTCATCTTCCCGGGACAGGGCTCCCAGCAGGTCGGCATGCTGCGGGAGCTGGCGGAGCGCTATAGCGTGGTCCGCACTACCTTCGAGGAAGCCTCTGACGCGCTGGGGCGCGATCTCTGGCACCTGACACAGGAAGGCCCGGCGGAGGAGCTCAATCGTACCGAGCTGACCCAGCCGGCGCTTCTGACCGCCAGTGTCGCCATCTGGCGCGTCTGGCAGGAGCTGGAAGGCCCGCGCCCGGCGCGCATGGCCGGTCACTCCTTGGGTGAATACAGCGCCATGGTCTGCGCTGGCGTGATCGGTTTCGCCGAGGGCGTCAAGCTGGTCAATCTGCGCGGCGAAGCCATGCAGACTGCCGTGCCGCAGGGCCAGGGCGCGATGGCGGCCATTCTCGGTCTCGAGAATGCCCAGGTCGAAGCCGCCTGTGCCAGTGCGGCACAGGGTGAAGTGGTCGCGGCAGTCAACTACAATGCGCCGGGACAGGTCGTCATCGCCGGTGGCACCGCTGCCGTCGAGCGTGCCATCGCGGCATGTCAGGAGGCGGGTGCCAAGCGCGCCATGCCGCTGCCGGTGTCGGTACCGTCGCATTGTGATCTGATGCGTCCGGCGGCCGACAAGCTGGCCGAGGCGATGAATGCCATCGATTTCCGTGCGCCGCGCTACACCGTCATCCAGAATGTGGATGCCAAGGCCCATGACGATATCGAGACACTGCGTCAGCGTCTGATCGAGCAGCTCTATCAGCCGGTGCGCTGGACCGATTGCGTCAATGCCATGTTCGACAGTGGCGCACGCAGCTTCATCGAATGCGGCCCGGGCAAGGTGTTGACCGGCCTTGGCAAGCGCATTCAGCGTCAGGCACGTGGCCTGGCCGTGAATGATCCGGATAGCCTGGAAGCGGCGCTGGAACTTGCCCGCGAGACCGCTGCCGAACAGAATCAGTAAGCTCGTGGCTGGCCCATCTGGCCGGCCATGTGACTTGGATCAGCCAACTCAGGACTCAAGATGACGAGCGAACGCAGAATCGCACTGGTGACCGGTGCCAGTCGTGGCATCGGCCAAGCCATCTCCCGTGAACTCGGCCGTCAGGGCCGTATCGTGATCGGTACTGCCACCAGCGAGAAAGGGGCAGCGGCCATCGGCGCTGACCTCGAGGCGCACGGTATCGAAGGCGCGGGCATGCTGCTCAACGTCACCGATCAGGCCAGCGTCGACGCCGTGCTCAAGGAAATCGGCGAGCGTTTCGGCGCCCCGACCATCCTGGTCAACAATGCCGGCATCACGCGTGACAACCTGTTGATGCGCTTGAAGGAAGACGATTGGGACGCGGTGCTCGACACCAATCTCAAGTCGGTCTTCCGTGTCAGCAAGAGCTGTCTGCGCGGCATGACCAAGGCGCGCTTCGGCCGCATCGTCAACATCTCGTCCGTGGTCGCGACCATGGGCAACCTCGGTCAGGTCAACTATGCTGCCGCCAAGGCAGGCATGGAAGGCTTTGCCCGCTCGCTGGCGCGCGAAGTCGCGTCACGCAATATTACCGTCAACTCAGTGGCGCCGGGCTTCATTGCTACTGACATGACTGAAGCATTGCCGGAAGCGCAGCACGAAGCGTTGCTCGGCAACATCCCGCTGGCGCGCCTTGGCCAGCCGGAAGAGATTGCTGCGGCAGTCGGCTTCCTGACCAGTGATGCAGCAGGCTACATTACCGGTGAGACGTTGCAGGTGAACGGTGGCATGAACATGCGCTGAACCCCACGCAGGGACGTGGTTGCGTCCTTTTGGGGTGGCCTATAAACTACGCCCAGCTTTTTCGAGCTGCGGATTCCGTACCACTAGGAGTGATTGTTAAATGAGCACCATTGAAGAACGCGTCAAGAAGGTTGTGGCTGAGCGCCTGAACGCCAAAGAAGAAGAAATCCAGAACTCTTCCTCTTTCACTGAAGACCTGGGCGCCGATTCCCTGGACACCGTCGAGCTGGTGATGGCTCTTGAAGAGGAATTCGATACTGAAATTCCTGACGAAGAAGCAGAGAAGATCACCACCGTGCAGGAAGCTATCGATTACATCGTCAACCACCAGTAAGGTGTGTTGAAGCGATCACGGAGCAACCTGTTGCTCATGGTCGTGATGCAATTGTCTGTACGTTCAAGAGCCGCACTGTTCCTCAGTGCGGCTCTTGTCGTTCAGGGATGTGCTGCGCAATGCCGCGCCGACAGGGCGCGCATTGCCTGGTGGTAGGCGGCGGGCTTCGTGACAAATGTCCCCTTGTGGCAAGTGTCGGAATTCCTTCGTGAAAGTGGCCAGAAAAGCGCTTGAAAACCGACTGCCCACGCATGGCCAGGTTTCTGTATAATGCGCTCAATTACCGTCCGGGCGTCCATGGCCCTGGCGTGCCAATTCGATAGTTTTGGAGGAGACACGATGCCTCGCAGAAGGGTAGTGGTAACAGGTCTTGGCCTGGTAACCCCGGTCGGGAATACCGTCGAGGAAAGCTGGAGCAACATCAAGGCGGGCAAGAGTGGCATCGCGGCCATCGAGCATTTCGATGTCAGCGGTTTCAATACCCGTTTCGGTGGCTCCATCAAGGACTTCGATGTGGGTCAGTACCTGAACCCGAAAGAGGCCCGCAAGATGGACCTCTTCATCCAATACGGTATTGCGGCGGCCCACCAGGCCATCACCGACTCCGGCATTGAATGCACCGAAGACAACGCCGAGCGCATCGGTGTCGCCATCGGTTCCGGTATCGGCGGCCTGCCGATGATCGAGCACAACCACAAGGCGCTGGAGAAGGGCGGTGCACGTCGCATCTCGCCGTTCTTCGTGCCGGGCTCCATCATCAACATGATCTCCGGCAATCTGGCGATCCAGTTCGGTTATCGTGGTCCGAACATCGCGATCACCACCGCCTGTACCACCGGGACGCACAACATCGGTTACAGCGCACGTACCATCGCCTATGGCGATGCCGACGTGATGGTGGCCGGTGGTGCCGAGATGGCGACCACGCCGCTGGGCCTGGGTGGCTTCTCCGCAGCGCGTGCGCTGTCGACCCGCAACGATGATCCGCAGGCGGCCAGCCGTCCGTGGGACCGCGACCGCGATGGCTTCGTGCTGTCCGACGGCGCCGGTGTCGTCGTGCTGGAAGAGTACGAGCACGCCAAGGCGCGTGGCGCGACCATCTACGCCGAGGTGCTCGGGTTCGGCATGTCCGACGACGCTCACCACATGACGGCGCCGCCCGAAGACGGCCGTGGTGCGGCCGCCGCGATGCGCAACGCCATCCGTGACGCCAAGCTCGAGCCGAGCCAGATCGACTACATCAATGCCCACGGCACCTCCACCAATGCCGGCGACAAGGCCGAAAGCCTCGCCGTCGAGTCGGTGCTGGGTGACGCGGCACGTGATGTGGCGGTCAGCTCCACCAAATCGATGATCGGTCACCTGCTGGGCGCTGCCGGTGCGGTCGAGGCCGTGTTCTGCGTGCTGGCGATGCGTGACCAGATCGCGCCGCCGACCATCAACCTGGACAACCCGGCCGAGGGCTGCAATCTCGATTACGTGCCGAACGTCGCACGTGACATGAAGATCGAGTACACCCTGTCCAACTCGTTCGGCTTCGGTGGCACCAACGGCTCGCTGGTGTTCGGCAAGCTCAAGGACTGATCACACGCTTTCGTGTTCTCTCTCCTCAGACGCGCTCCCATCCGGGGGCGCGTTTGTCTGTGGGGCGTCACCTGCTTTGCGTGTCGTGTCCGCAACCGTTCTCTGGAGGGCTGTATCGATGACGACTGATGCCTCTGGCAGCAAGAGCTCAGATGGCCGGGCCTCTGATGAAAGGAGCGCTGACGACAAGCGTGCTCTTGCGGCGCTCGCCGCCGATCTGCCCAGTGATGACCGTGGCCTCGCCTATGGCGAGGGCGTGTTCGAGACGATTCTGGTGCGTGAGGGCCAGCCGCAGCTGTGGTCCTGGCACGAGGCGCGCCTGACGCGCGGTTGTCAGCGTCTGGGAATTGCGGCGCCTTCGTCAGCTGAGCTGGCGGGCTGTCTGGCGGTCTGCCAGGGCGAGGGGCTTGAAGTGCTCAAGCTGATCGTCACCGGCGGCTCCGGCGGGCGGGGCTACAGGGCACCTGAGTCACCGGAGACGCGCTTGCGGGCACGCGCGACGCCTTTTGCGGTCAATCAGCAGGCGCGGCGTGGCATCACGGCGCGGGTCTGTGAGTTACGTGTGGCCGAGCAACCGGCACTGGCGGGGCTCAAGCACCTCAATCGGCTCGAGAACGTGCTGGCGCGCCGCGAGTGGAGCGACACGGCCATCAGCGAGGGCCTGTTGCTCAATGCGCAGGGCGAGCTGATCGAGGCCACCAGCATGAATCTGGCCTGGTATCGTGACGGGCGCTGGTTCACGCCGTGTCTTGATCGTGCCGGGGTCGAGGGCACGCTGCTGGCGGCGCTTGAGGCCGAGATGGCGCTTGAGGCCGAGATGGCGTTCGAGCGAGTGCGTGAGGGGCTTGAGTCACTCGCGTGGGCCGAGCAGGTCGTCGTCATGAATTCCGTGCAGGGCGTCTGGCCGCTGCGCACCCTGCTCAAGCCCGATGGCGCGATTCTGGCTGAGTGGAAGGGTGAGGCGCATCCGGCGCTGGACGAGTTGAATCACACTGTCGCGCGCTTGCTGGGCGAGCCCGCGAACTGACGGAAGACGACGAGCGTCAGCAGGCATGCCTGTGCGGTCGTCGCCTTCGCCATGAAGACTGGAAACCTGATTATGCGAGTGTTCAAGATCCTCCTGATGCTGGTAGTGCTGGCCGTGGCTGCGGGTGTGGTGGGCTTTCGTTATTGGCAGGCGCAGTTGCTGTCACCGTTGGCGATCGAGAAGGAACAGCTGTTCGAGGTGCCCAAGGGCGCCAGTCTGACCAGGGTGGTGAGCGAGCTCGAGTCACAGGGCATCATCGAGGCGAGCTGGCCGTACAAGGTGTGGTCGCGCCTCGAGCCTGAGGCCGTCAATGGCCTGCGCGCCGGTGAATTCCGTCTCACGCCGGGCTTGAACGGTCGTGAACTGGTGGCGCTGCTGTCCAGTGACGATGTGGTCAGCTATACCTTGACCGTGCCGGAGGGCTGGACCTTCGCCCAGATGCGCACTGCCATGGATGCCTCGCCCAAGCTTGAGCACACGACTCGCGACATGAGCGATGAAGAGTTGATGGCGGCCGTCGGTGCCGAGGGCGAGAAGCCGGAAGGGCGCTTCTTCCCGGACACCTACCGCTATCACAAGGGCGTCAGCGACCTCTCGCTCTACAAGCAGGCCTATAGCCGCATGAGCAAGACGCTGGAGGAAGTCTGGGCCGGGCGTGACGACGACCTGCCGATCACCAGCGCCTACGAGGCGCTGATCATGGCGTCACTGATCGAGCGCGAGACCGGCGCGCCGGAAGAGCGCGACGAGATCGCCGGCGTCTTCAAGCGTCGCATGGAGCGTGGCATGCGCCTGCAGACCGACCCGACCGTCATCTATGGCCTGGGCAAGGACTATGATGGTTCGCTGTCGCGTGCCGATCTGCGCAAGCCGACGCCCTGGAATACCTACGTGATCACCGGCCTGCCGCCGACGCCGATCGCGATGCCCGGGCGCGCCGCGCTGGAAGCGGCGGTGCACCCCAAGGAAGGCGATACCTACTACTTCGTCGCCAAGGGTGAGGGCAAGCATCACTTCTCGCGCACGCTGCGCGAGCACAACAATGCCGTGCGCCGTTATATTCTCAATCGGTAATGCGTGGCGAATGAGCTGAAACCCGTGTGGCGAACAGGGTCTGCCATGCTGCACGGGGCTTTCGTCGCGAGTCATCTGCTGTCTGAATCAGGAAACATCATGTCTTCACGTCCGAGCGCATCAAGCACGACGTCTTCTCGCCACGCCGCCAGCGCGGCGGCCACCCAGGCTTCGCGCGGTGGTCGCTTCATCACGCTGGAAGGCGGTGAAGGCGTCGGCAAGAGCACCAATGTCGCCTTCGTGGTCGCCGAGCTCGAGGCGCATGGCCTCGAGGTCGTGCGCACGCGTGAGCCGGGTGGCAGCGAGCGAGCGGAAGCCATTCGCCAGTTGCTGCTGGACCCGGCGCCGGCCGAGTCGCTGAGTGATGATGCCGAACTGCTGTTGATGTTCGCCTCGCGTGCCCAGCATCTGGCCGCGACCATTCGTCCGGCGCTGGCGCGCGGTGCCTGGGTGGTGTGCGATCGTTTCACCGACGCGACCTTTGCCTACCAGGGCGGTGGCCGCAACCTGCCGCTGGCCGATATCTCGGCGCTGGAATCCCTGGTGCAGAAAGGCTTGCAGCCGGACCTGACCCTGCTGCTGGACATGCCGGTCGAGGCGGCACGTGGCCGTCTGGCCGCTCGCCGCGCCGAGACCGGTGAAGGCGCCGACCGCATCGAGCAGGAAGCCGAGCAGTTCTTCGAGGCGGTGCGTGTCGGCTATCACATGCGTCGTGATGCCGACCCCGAGCGCTTTGCCACCATCGACGCCGGTCAGTCGCTCGAGGCCGTGCAGGCCGATATCGCGGCGGTACTGGCGGCTCGCGTGGCGGCCTGGCAGGCGAACACTGCCACGGATGAGCAGCCATGAGTGCTTCAGACGTCAGCAGTGGTGTCACGCTTTCGAGCTTCTCACCGCTGCCGTGGCAGCATTCGCTGTGGCAACACTTCACCGCGGTACACGACAACGGTCGCCTGCCGCATGCGGTGATGCTCAGCGGGCCATCGGGGCTTGGCAAGCATGAGCTGGCCGATGCGATGATCGCCCGCGTGCTGTGTCGCACCGCCCAGGGCAAGCCCGGCGCGGCGGCCTGTGGTGAATGTCATGGCTGTCATATGCTGGCGGCCGGGCATCACCCTGATCTGATGGCGGTCGCGCCGCAGGATGTCGGCAAGATGATCCGCATCGACCCGATCCGTGAGGTCAATCGCTTCGTCTCCCAGACGGCCCAGCAGGGCGGCTACCGCGTCATCCGGCTGCAACCGGCGGAGTCGATGAACATCGCCTCGGCCAACGCCTTGCTCAAGAGCCTCGAGGAACCCGGCGCCAATACGCTGTTCATTCTGCTCAGCGACATGCCGTCACGGGTGCTGCCGACCATCCGCTCGCGCTGTCAGCAATGGCCGCTGGTGATTCCGCCGGCCGAAGAGAGCCTGCCGTGGCTCACGCAGCAGCTGGGCGAGGATGCTCAGGCCCTGCTGCGCATGGCGGGCGGACTGCCGCAGCTGGCGGTGCGTCTTGGCGAGGCGGAGCAGCGCCAGCTGCGTCAGGCCTTGCGCGAGCTGTTCGATGCGCTGGTGCGCGGTGGTGAGCCGGTGGCCGAGGCGTGGCGACTGGAGCGCCAACCGCTTGCGCAGGTGCTGTGGTACGGTATTGCCTGGCTGGAAGACCTGATTCGCATGGGCCTGTCCGGCAACGCCAGCGACCTGCGTGACCCCAGTCTCGAGCCGCTGCTGAGACAGGCGGTCAAGAACGGGCGCACCCAGGACTGGTTCAAGCTGCTGGATTTCGCCCGCGAGCAGCGCCGTCTGCTGGCCGCGGGCGGCAATCCCAACCCTCAGCTGGTGCTGGAAGCCTGGCTGGTGCGTTGGGCCGCCTTGCTGCGCTCCTGAATGCGCAGCTGGCTTTTTCTGGCGTGATGGCCCGAGTGAAGGTCTGAGCGAAGAGCTGAGGAAGGGTCTGAGCAAAGGTCCGCGTGGAAAGCCACGAGGCTGCGCGAGGCAAGGCGGGCAGGCTAGACTGAAGCCAGCCAGGCCGCTTGCTCGTCTTGCGTCAGATGACAGCAGGCAATGGCCGAAGAATACGCATTGATACGCAGCGTGAGCCCTCATGTGAGCGCTGACGCTCGTCACGGGACTGCATGTGCCGGGAGACCGGCCGGAGGTGAAGGATGGATACCGCTCCACAGCAAGGCCAGAAGGCGCTCTCGCTGACCATTCGTGATCAGAAGACCCTGTTGGCCGCCTACATGTCGACCCTCGTGCGCGGTGGCATCTTCGTGCCGACCACCGAGCGCTACACCATGGGCCAGGAGGTCTATCTGCTGCTGACCCTGCCTGAGGAATCCGAGCGCATTCCGGTCACCGGGCGCGTGGTATGGATTTCCCCGCAGGGCGTCAGTGGCCGGCGCACTGCCGGGATCGGCATCCACTTCAGTGAAGAGGACCGCCAGGTGCGTGATCATATCGAGAACCACCTGGCCGGCATGCTCGGCAAGGGTCACGCGACCTATACGCTGTAGCGCGAGCGCAGCGTCGCTTCATCATCTCGACCGGCAGTGCCATGGGCGCCCGCCGGTCGAGCACGTTTTTCGCCGCGCAGCGCGTGGCCATCAGTAGTGAGAGTTTCCGGATGTTTGTCGATTCGCATTGCCACCTTGATCGTCTGAAACTGGAAGAGCACGGCGGCAGCCTCGAGGCCGTGCTGGACGCCGCGCGCGCCCGTCACGTGCACCAGTTCCTCGCCATTGCCGTCACGCTCGACGATGTGCCCGAGATCTCGGCCATCGCCCAGCAGCATGAGGATGTGGTGATTTCCGCCGGTGTGCATCCGCTGCACCAGGTCGACCCGGAACCCACGGTCGAGGACATCAAGAAGTGCGCCGAGCGCTTCGGCGCGGTGGCCATCGGCGAGACCGGCCTCGACTATCACTACGAGAGCGTCAGCCGCGAGCTGCAGTACGAGCGCTTCACGCGTCATCTGATCGCCGCGCGTGAGCTCGAGCTGCCGGTGATCATCCATACCCGTGAGGCGCGCGAAGACACCCTGGCGTTGATCAAGCAGCACACGGACCCCGCTGTCGGTGGCGTGCTGCACTGCTTCACCGAAGATCTCGACATGGCGCGCGTCGCGGTGGGCCACGGCTTCATGGTCTCCATCTCCGGTATCGTCACCTTCCGTAACGCCGAACACGTCCGCGAGCTGGCGCGCGCCATCCCGCTGGACCGCCTGCTGATCGAGACCGACAGCCCCTATCTGGCGCCGGTGCCGTACCGTGGCACCTCCAATGTGCCGGGCAATGTGGTCGAGGTCGCCGAATGCATCGCCGCCGAGCGCGGCATCACCGTCGATGAACTGGCGATGCAGACCACTGCCAACTTCTATCGCCTGTTCCGCGCTGCCGCGCCGGAAGCGCCGGACAACGTTCGCGAAGCGCTGGCCAGCAGCGGTATGCTCATCGATTGAGCGTGGTACCCCGCATGATCTGACCACCAGGGAGGGAACGTCATGAATCCAGCCGCCATCCTCACCCAGCTGGGCGACAAGGCCACCAGCGGCAAGGCATTGCCGCCGGTGGATCAATGGCACCCGGCGCATTGTGGCGAGATGGACCTCGTCATCTGTGCTGATGGGCGCTGGATGCACGAGGGCACGCCCATCGGCCGTGCGCGGCTGGTGCACATGCTGTCGCGTGTCCTGCGCTGCGAGCCCGATGGCAGCTACTGCCTGGTCACGCCAGCGGAGAAGGTCACCATCCAGGTCGAGGATCGCCCCTTCCTGGCGGTGGACTGCTCCCGCGTCGAGAGCGATTCTGCGCCGGCTGAGCTTGGAGAGGCAGAGCCCGGGCAGACAGAGTCCGGGCAATCCGAGCCCCAGCCGGACGTCTGGCAGCTGGTCACCGATCAGGGCGATGTCGTGCGACTGGAAGGGGAGACCTGCCTGATGCTGAGCGAGACGCCGGACGGCCTGTGGCTACCGGAAGTGCCGGTGCGCTTCGGGCTTGCCGCGCGGCTGCACCGCAATCTCTACTATCGGCTGCTCGAGAGCGCCGAGACGCATGAGCAGGACGACGGCAGCCTGACACTTGGCTTCATGAGCGGCGGGCGCTTCCAGATTCTGGGACAGCTGGCGGCCGATGAGGTCGAGGTCTGAACCTGTCTGAGCCTTTTTTGAGCCTGCCGCCTTCTGCTCTCTCTTCCGTATGCCCCTCGCGTTCTGCTTCGCCCCTTTTCTCTCGCCGTCAGCCATTGCAGGTCTTCATGTCGTCACCACTTCCTCCCATCGAGCCCGACAGCACCGCAACCTCCGGGCCAGATGTTGCAGCATCGCCACTGGCGCTGGCCGTCGATCAGCTGACGCAACGGCTGACGGATCAGCAGCGCGCCGTGGTGGCGCATCGTGGGAGGCATGCGCGGGTAGCGGCGGTGGCGGGCTCCGGCAAGACCACCACGCTGGTGGCGCGGGTGCTGAGCCTGCTGGCGGAAGGCATTCCGGCGCAGCGGATTCTGGTGCTGATGTTCAACCGCTCGGCGCGTGAGGACTTCGTCGCCAAGCTGGCGCAGTCGGCCCCGCCGGGCACACGGCTGCCCGACATCCGCACCTTCCACTCCATCGGCCATCGCCTGACCACCACTCTGGTGCGCTGGGGCAGCCTCGAGCCGCGCGAACTCATCCAGCAGGACTGGGCGCTGGAGCGTCTGCTCAAGCAGGCCGCCCAGCGTGCGCTGGGCGATGCCGATCGCGCCGATCGTGAGGCAGCGCTCGAGGGCGAGCGCCTCGAAGCGCTCGCCCAGTTCTGTGATCTGGTCAAGGCCGAGATGTGCGAGCCGACGCTGCTGTATGAGCGCATGAACCTCGGCGAGCACACCGGCCACTTCGTCGAGTCCTTCGCCCAGCTTGAGCAGCTGCTCGAGCAGTACGGCCAGATGACCTATGCCGATCTGCTCTACCGGCCGCTGCGCCAGCTGGAGAAGGAGCCCGAGACCCGCGCGCGCATCCAGGGGCATCTCCAGCACGTCATCATCGATGAATATCAGGACATCAATGAGGCGCAGCAGCGTATGCTGGCGCTGCTGGCGGGCGCACCGTCCGGCGGCGAGTCGTCGCCCGGCGAAGCGTCGCCCGCAGCCTCCGGCGCCTTGGCAGAAGTCATGGCCGTGGGGGATGCCAACCAGTGCATCTACGAGTGGCGTGGCGCTCGGCCTGACTACATGCTGACGCGCTTTGCCGAGAGCTTTGCCGCGCCACTGGATTTCCCGCTCAGCTACACCTTCCGCCACGGCCATCGTCTGGCGCTGGCGGCCAATCACGCCATCGCTGCCAATGCGCGCCGTCCGGACCAGCTGTGTCTGGCCGCGCCCGGCACGCCGGCGACGCGCTTGTTCGAAGGCCAGGGCGCCGCCAGTCTGGTCGCGGCGCTCACGGCCTGGCGAGAGTCGGGTCGCAGTGGCGCCGAGGCCGCCGTGCTGGTGCGCAGCTGGGCGCTGTCGGTACCGGTGCAGTTGCAGCTGCTCAAGGCCGGCATTCCCTTCCGGCTGGGGCAGGGGGATCGCTTCGTGTTCCGCCTGCCGCTGGTGCAGGCGCTGGCCGGCTATCTGGAGCTGGCGCGTGATGCCACGCGTCTGCGCGACCCAGCGCACCTGCTGCTGCTATTCACCCAGCCCACCGCCTTCGTCGCGCGCGAGCGCCTCGAACGCCTGTGTCAGCAGCTGGCCGACAGCCAGCGCTGGCCACGCAAGGAAGACCCTATTCTCGAGGGGCTCAAGCCGCTGCAACGCCGCAACCTGCACAAGCGCTGGAAGCTGTTGTGCGATCTGCCCTCGCTGGGCGATTGGGCGCCCGCGCGGCTGCTGCGCCATGTGGTCGATGAGCTGGAGGCCGACAAGGTGCTGCGCCGCGCCGCGGCCCGGCGTGACAAGGGCGAGGAGGACGTGCGCCTGCTGGATGTGCTGATCGAGCAGGCAGGGGAGCTGGCCAATGACCCCGACGCCTTCATCAACCTGCTGCGCAATCCGGTCGAGGACGCCGCCGACGGCGTGCTGATCACCACGGTGCACGGGGCCAAGGGGCTGGAGTGGCCGCTGGTGGGGCTGTGGGGCATGAACGAGGAAGACTTCCCGGCCTACTCGCGTGACAATCCGCTGTCGCCGGAGCGTCTCGAGGAGGAGCGTCGTCTGTGCTACGTCGGCGTGACGCGTGCCCGCGAGCAGCTGCACCTGTGGCGTGACGGCGGCACACATACGCCAAGCCGCTTCCTCGCGGAGCTGTGCGTGGAGGACTGCACCCGCCTCGGTGACTGGATTCACGGTGCCGGCAAGCGCGCCAAGCTCGCCCGTCTGCAGGCCGACGACGGCGATGAGGCCGCCCGCGAGTCAACGGATGGAAGCGACGAGCGCCTGCGTGTGGCGGCGCCGGCACTTGGCGAGGCCTATCTGGCGCGGCTGCCACTGGCGCGTCACGGCATCACGCCGCCGACGCTGGAAGCGCTGCCGAAGAAGGCCGCCAAGTCCCCGGGCAAGCCGGCCAGCAAGTCGGCTGCGCAAGGCCAGTCCAGCTCGGGCGGCACCTATGCTCGCGGCGCTCGACAGGGCAATCGCACTCCACGCGGCGAGCCGGCGGTGCTGCGACGCGTCGGTGATTGGGAAGTCGGTCAGCGCTTGCGTCACGAGAGCTTCGGGGAGGGGGTGATCGAAGAGGTCTCCGGCAATGAGGCCAATCCGCTGATCGAGGTGCGCTTCGCCGATGGCAACAAGCGCCGCCTGATCGCCACGCGTGCCCCGCTGACAGCCTTGTGACCCTTGTGTCCCTTGTGCCCCTTGTAACAATGGACTTGAGACTCGGGCGACAAGGCCGCGCGATTGCCAAGCCTTGCGCCGAGCACCATCATGCCTCCAGTGCATCTTCGTCTGCCCGAAAAGGAGTTCCCATGGCTCAGTATCCTGATCCTGCCGCATTGGCGGCAGCCTCCGTCTCCGCCTCATCGCTGTTGGTGCCGGACCAGCGCCAGGCGCCCCTGATCGATGCCAGTCAGCTGGTGACCCAGCTGGCGATGGCGGGTCTCAAGTCGCCCGTGGTGCTGGATTGCCGTGCACGTCTCGACGATGGGGAAGCCGGCGAGCGCCTGTGGCGTGAAGGCCATCTGCCGGGGGCCATCCATGTCGATATGGACCGCGATCTGTCGGCCGCCGTGCGCGAGGACGGCGTGGGCGGGCGGCATCCACTGCCGTCACATCAGGCGACGGCCGAGCTGTTCCGCCGCCTCGGCATCACGCCCGAGCAGCAGGTGGTGGTCTATGACGACATGGGCGGACAGATGGCGGCGGCGCGGCTGTGGTGGATGCTGACCTGGGCCGGGCACCCGGATGTGCGCTTACTGGATGGCGGCATCCAGGCCTGGAATCAGGCCATGGGCGAGCTCAAGCGTGCGCCTGCCCAACCGGTGAGTCCTACACCCAGCGACTGGCAGCCGAGCTTTGATGACAGCCTGCTGGTCAGCGCCCAGGAGGTGGCCGCCACGGATGACAGCTTGCTGGATGCCCGCGGCGAGGCGCGTTTTCGCGGTGAGCAGGAGCCGGTCGATCCGGTGGCAGGCCATATCCCCGGCGCATTCTGCCGGCCGACCCCCAGCAATCTGGAAGCCAATGGCCGCTTCAAGGACCGCATGAGCCTGATGCGTGAGCTGCGCAGCCTGTTGCCGGCGCAGGGTGAGGTGATCGCCTATTGCGGTTCCGGTATCAGTGCCTGCCAGAACATCCTGGCCTTCGCGATCGCGGGGCTGCCGCTGCCGCGCCTGTATGCCGGCTCCTGGAGCGACTGGATCAGTGATCCCGAGCGCCCGGTCGCCACCGGAGAGGCCAGCGAGAAGTAGCCGCACGCGCCAGTGCGATGACGGCTCCACAAATGACAACGCCCGCCAGAGAAACCTCTGGCGGGCGTTGTCGTCTGTGGGGCGCTTTGCCTGACTCTTTGCGTGCGTGCGTGCGTGCGTGCGTGCGTACTTACGCTTGTGTCTTGGGCTCCACGGCGGGCTTGCGCGAATCGAAGCGTTCCAGCAGGGCGGCGTTGGCGCAGTTGCCCATCACGTTGAGGGCGGTGCGCAGGCCATCGGTGAAGCGGTCCACCCCGGCGACCACGGCCACACCTTCCAGCGGCAGACCTGCCGCGCCCAGCACGGTGGTCATCGCGACCAGCCCCGCTCCCGGCACGCCAGCCGTCGAGAAGCTGACCAGCAGGCCGGTGGTGAACACGGTGATCACCAGCGAGGTGGTGACATCGATGCCGAACAGCTGCGCCACGAACAGCGCATTGAAGCCCTGCAGCACGGCGGCGCCGTCACGCTTGAGGGCCGTGCCGAAGGGCAGCGCGAAGCTGGCCAGGGATTCATTCATGCCGTAGTCGCGGGCATTGCCCAGCGCCAGCGGCAGGGTCGCGCCGGAACTTGCGGTACCGAAGGCGAAGCCCAGGCTCTGGCCGAAGTGGCGCACGAAGGCCAGCGGGCGGGCGCCGGTGACGGCCAGCAACACCAGATAAAGCAGTGCCATCAGCGCCAGCGCGATGATCAGGCCGATCACGTACATGCCCAGGCGCATCAGCAGGTCCAGCCCCTGGGTGGCGATCACCGAGGTGATCAGCGCGAAGACCCCCACCGGCGCCAGCTTGAGCACGAAGGACAGCACCTTGAGGCTGACGGTGTAACCGCTCTCGATCACCCGATGCAGCGGCGCGCTTTCTTCCGGCAGAGCGCGCATCGCCAGCCCGATCAGGGCGGCCGCGAAGATGACCTGCAGCAGGCCGCCGCCACCCAGCGCGGTGAAGGGGTTGTTGGGCACCAGACCCACCAGCCACTGGGCAATGCTGTCGGCGTTGCGACCTTCAGGTGCTGAATCCACCAGGCTCTCGGCGCCGCTGCCCGGCGTCAGCCAATGCGCGACCAGCATGCCCAGCGTCAGTGCCACGGCGCTGGTGACCACGTAACTGCCCAGCAGGCGCCCGGCATGGCGACCGACGTCGGCGCCGCCTTCGCGGTTGGTCAGGCTCATGATCAGGGCGCCGAACACCATCGGCACCACCACGAATTGCAGCAGGCGCAGGAAGATCTGGCCCACCGGCGTCAGCAGGTGGCTGTCGAGCCAGGCGACGCTGCCCTCGGGCAGAGCGCCTGCCCCGGCGTTCAGGGCAAGGCCGCTGAGAATGCCCAGCCCCAGGGCGAGCAGTATCTGGCGTGTGACGGACATGGTGGCTCCGAAGCGATGGCGTGAGTCTGAATTCGAGGGAGGCTAATGTGCTACCGAGAAGCTGTTATATCAACAATCGCTTTGAGATTGTTTTGGAATAACACAAGAAGCACTTACGGGGCGCAAGGCTTCCGCGCCTGCGGCGCTGAGGAATGAGGAGGGGCAGACACGACAACGCCGCCACGGCAGAGCCGCGGCGGCGTTGTCAGCTGGCGGGCAGCAGGGGCTTACATGTTGGGGTAGTTGGGGCCACCGCCGCCTTCCGGCGCGACCCAGGTGATGTTCTGTGCCGGGTCCTTGATGTCACAGGTCTTGCAGTGCACGCAGTTCTGGAAGTTGATCTGGAACTGCGGCTCACCGGCCTCCTCGACGATCTCGTAGACACCGGCCGGGCAGTAGCGCTGGGCGGGCTCGGCGTAGCGCGGCAGGTTGTCACGCACCGGCAGCTCCGGGTCGGACAGGCGCAGGTGACACGGCTGGTCTTCCTCGTGATTGGTGTTGGAGAGGAACACCGAGGACAGCTTGTCGAAGGACAGCTTGCCGTCCGGCTTGGGGTACTCGATCTTGGTGCACTCAGCCGCCGGGCGCATGCGCGCGTAATCCGGCGTGGTGTCATGCAGGGTCGGCAGGCGGCCGCCCGTCAGCTGGTCGAGGAAGTTGTAGGCGCCACCCAGGAAGGTGCCGTACTTGTGCATGGCCGGGCCGAAGCTGCGCGAGGCGTCCAGCTCCTCATAGGCCCAGCTGTCCTTGAAGCGCTTGCCGAAGTCGACCAGGTCTTCACCGCCTTCGTCGCCGCCCTTGATGGCGTCGAACACGCTTTCCGCCGCCAGCATGCCGGACTTCATCGCGGTGTGCAGACCCTTGATCTTGGCGAAGTTGAGGGTGCCGGCATCACAGCCGATCAGCAGACCGCCCGGGAAGCTCATCTTGGGCAGGCAGTTGAGGCCGCCCTTGGCGATGGCGCGCGCACCGTAGGAGACCCGCTTGCCGCCCTCGAGATGGCGGGCCAGGGTCGGGTGCTGCTTCATGCGCTGGAATTCATCGAAGGGCGACAGGTACGGATTGTCGTAAGCGAGATCGACGATCAGGCCCACCACCACCTGCTGGTCATCGGTGTGATAGAGGAAGAAGCCGCCTTCGGCGTTGCCCTTGAGCGGCCAGCCGCTGCCATGCACCACCAGTCCCGGCTGGTGCTGTTCGGCGGGCACATCCCACAGCTCCTTCAAGCCGATGCCGTAGTGCTGGGCATCCGCTTCGCTGTCGAGGGAGAAACGCGAGATCAACTGCTTGCCCAGGTGGCCACGGCAGCCCTCGGCGAACAGGGTGTACTTGCCGCGCAGCTCCATGCCCGGCATGTGGCCGTCCTTTTCGCTGCCATCGGCGGCCACGCCCATGTCACCGACCACGATGCCGCGCACCGTGCCATCTTCACCATGCAGCACTTCCTGGGCGGCGAACCCCGGGAAGATCTCGACGCCCAGCTCCTCGGCCTGCTCGCCTAGCCAGCGCGTCAGGTTGCCGGCGCTGATGATGTAATTGCCGTCGTTGTGCATGGTCCTGGGGACCAGAGCATTGGGGATGACCTGCGCTTTCTGGTCATCCTTGAGCAGCACGACCTCGTCACGGGTGACGGCCGTCTTGAGCGGTGCGCCGCGTTCGGCCCAGTCGGGGAACAGCTCGGTCAGTGCACGCGGTTCGAGCACGGCGCCGGACAGGATGTGCGCGCCGACTTCAGAACCTTTCTCGACCACGCAGACCGTCAGCTCCTTCTCGGCCGCATTGGCCTGCTGCATCAGTCGGCAGGCCGCCGCCAGGCCGGAAGGGCCGGCACCGACGATGACCACGTCGAAATCCATGAATTCGCGTTCCATGACCCGTCTCCTCAATCTTTGCGCCGTCAGGGCCCCGCGGATCCGGCGGGGCGGGCGTGTCACGAACGACCATGGCCGTTCGCTGGGCAGTGGACCTCCGACGTGGCGTGCGTCAGGGCACGACTCGTCGGAGTGAAAATAGGGGTGCGACTCACGCTGGTACGCCATGTTCTGCACGGACGATCGGCCGCTCGACACAAGGCGCTGGCGCGAAGCAGCCGCATAGCATGCCGCAACAGTAGCATTTAAAACGACCGTTTGTTTATTATGCTTGGGTCTGACGTAATAGCCACCGGGGGCGTTGCAGGAAATCGCCCGATGGGTTTCACGCTCGGGCGTGTTGAGAGTGATTGTCAGGTTTGACCCCGGCAACCAATTCTGCGCAAGATGCCCGCATGAGAATGGCGGCGCCCGGACAGTGAAAACCACGCCGGTCTGGCTGACTTCATCCGTCGGGTGCCAGCGGATATCGTGGCGAGACACTTGTCATCACGGTCATCTGTGGAAGATATTCACCTATCAAACGCTTGCATGAATCGAGCGCTGGCGGCCTCACGGTCACTGGTACTCCATGAGAAATCAGCGAGGACACCATGAAAGTACTCGTCGCGGTGAAACGCGTCATCGATTACAACGTCAAGATTCGCGTCAAGGCTGACCAGTCTGACGTCGATCTGACCAACGTCAAGATGGCCATGAACCCCTTCTGCGAGATCGCCGTGGAAGAAGCGGTGCGCCTGAAGGAAAAGGGCGTGGCGACCGAAGTCGTGGCCGTCACCATCGGCCCGAAGGCCGCCCAGGAACAGCTGCGTACCGCGCTGGCGCTGGGTGCCGATCGCGCCGTGCAGGTGATGACCGATGACGCCGTCGACTCGCTGGCCGTGGCCAAGCTGCTGGCCAAGGTGGTCGAGGAAGAGCAGCCCGGTTTGGTGATTCTCGGCAAGCAGTCCATCGATGCCGACAACAACCAGACTGGCCAGATGCTGGCGGCACTCACCGGCATGGGGCAGGGTACCTTCGCCTCCGAGGTGGTGGTCGATGGCGAGAGCGTCAACGTCACCCGCGAGATCGATGGCGGCCTGCAGACCGTCAAGCTGGACCTGCCGGCGGTGGTCACTACTGACCTGCGCCTCAACGAGCCGCGCTACGCCAAGCTGCCGGACATCATGAAGGCCAAGAAGAAGCCGCTGGACGTCAAGACGCCGGAAGAGCTGGGTGTCTCCACGGCCTCCAAGGTGTCGCTGGTCAAGGTCACGCCGCCGGCCGAGCGTCAGGGCGGCATCAAGGTCGGCTCCGTCGATGAGCTGGTGGACAAACTCAAGAACGAAGCAAAGGTGATCTCATGAGCATTCTCGTCATTGCCGATCATCATGATGGCCAGCTGACCAGCAGCACCGCGAGTGTCGTGGCAGCCGCAACCGCCATCGGTGGCGATATCGACGTGCTGGTCGCCGGTGAGGGCGTAGGCGCCGTCGCCGAGCAGGCCGCCAGGCTTGCCGGTATCGCGCGTGTGCGTGTCGCCGACAATGCCGTCTACGCCCATCAGCTGGCCGAGAACCTGTCGGCACTGGTCGTGGCGTTGGCCGATGACTACAGCCACGTGCTGTCCAGCGCCTCGACCACCGCCAAGAACTTCATGCCGCGTGTCGCGGCACTGAAGGACGTGGCGCAGATCTCCGAGATCATCGCCGTCGAGAGCGCCGATACCTTCCAGCGCCCGATCTACGCCGGCAACGCCATCGCCACCGTCAAGAGCGACGATGTGCTCAAGGTCATCACCGTGCGTGCCACCGGCTTCGATCCGGTCGCGCTCGACGGACAGGCGGCCATCGAGGCCGTGGATGTGGTCGAGGATGCCGGTGTCTCGAGCTTCGTCGAGGAAACCCTGGCCGAAAGCGAGCGCCCTGAGCTTGGCTCCGCCAAGGTGGTGATCTCCGGTGGCCGCGGCATGGGCAACGGTGAGAACTTCGCGCTGCTCAACGGTATCGCCGACAAGCTGGGCGCCGCCATCGGTGCCTCACGCGCTGCCGTCGACGCCGGCTTCGTGCCCAACGACATGCAGGTCGGCCAGACCGGCAAGATCGTCGCGCCGGATCTCTACATCGCCGTCGGCATCTCCGGGGCGATCCAGCACCTGGCGGGCATGAAGGACTCCAAGGTCATCGTCGCGATCAACAAGGACGACGAAGCGCCGATCTTCCAGGTCGCGGATTACGGCCTGGTCGGGGATCTGTTCGAGGTGCTGCCGGAGCTGGAAGGCAAGCTCTGAGCAGCGCCCCGCAAGGCTGAGGCCGAGACACCGCAAGGTGCCCTGGCCAATCAACGCGACCCGCTTTGGCGGGTCGCGTTTTTTTGTGTCTGCGCGCAAGGGTTGGGGCGAGGGCAGGGGAGAGAGCGTCAGGAGAAAAGTGCAACGCTGCATTGCAGGTTTCAGGGCCTGCTGATGGGGCAGAGCGAGGCAAGATCAATTGATAATTGTTCTTGTTTGTAATACCGTCCATGCCAGTGATTTGCATTTCCACTCGGAAGCCACTAGCGGCCTGGCAGGCGACCGAGGATGCAACCAAGCCTAGTTCTTCAGGAGATGTCCGTGCGGCGTTCGACTTCTTTCCCCTTCCCGTGCGTGCGAGCCCTTGGCGGCCTGCTCCCGGCGCTGGTGCTGCTTGCACCGCTGACAGCCACCGCATTGCCGGCGCACGCCGAGACACTGCGTGACAGTGCCGCCACTCATCAGGAAACCCAGCGTGAGCTGCAGGCGCGCATCGACGCCGCCGATGACGAGACGCGTGCGTTGTTGGTGCGCCTGCGTGAAGCGCGTCAGGAAGCCGCGCGTCTGGAAAGCTATACCGCGGAACTGACGCCGCTGAATGCTGACCGAGCGGCGCGTATCGAGCGCCAGCGCACGGCGCTGGAGAATCTCGAGGCCACGCGCGAGTCGCTGCCGGGCCTGCTGCGTCAGCAGGTCGAGGAGCTGGCGGACTTCATCGAGCAGGATCTGCCGTTTCTCAAGGACGAGCGCCTCGCGCGCGTCCAGCGTCTGCGTGACAACCTCTCCAATGCCAGCCTGAGCAATGACGAGCGCCTCGATCAGCTGCTCAACGCCTGGCAGCAGGAGCTGAGCTACGGTCAGGGCTTCGATACCTGGCGTGCTGGGCTGGTCGGTGGGGAAGACACCGAGGTGCAGTATCTGCGAGTCGGCCGCGTCGGCCTCTATTACCTGACGCTGGATGGTCAGCATGGTGGCGCCTGGCAGGCCAGAAATGGCAGCTGGCAGGTACTGGATGACAGCGGCCTGGAAGCGCTGCGCAAGGGCATCAGCATGGCGCGAGATCAGCAGGCACCGTCACTGGTGACCCTGCCGCTGTCGGTGCCGGTCGAGGACGTCGAGCTGGCTCCGAAGGGGCGCTTGTCGCAGTCCGCGCTCGAGAGCGCCGATCAGGCTGCCGCGGCAGTCACCAGCACACGTACCACCACTACCCGTACCGCGCAGGAGTCCAGCTGATGGCGACGAATTCACAAGCGCCATGCGCGTCTCTGTCACGCCTGTTGCTGACGGCCGGCACCCTGGGGCTGCTGACGTTGTCATCTCCCGCCGTGCTGGCGGCGACCGGCAGTGCCGAGCAGTCATTGAGCGTCGAGCAGTTCGAACAGGCCGCCAGTCAGGCCGAAGGCCGCGACCAGGCGCGTCTCGACACCCTCTTGTCGGATCGCGAGGCACTGCAAGCGGCGGTCAGCGAGGCCGAGGCGCGGCGTGACAGCCTGCGCGAGACGCGCGCGACCCTCGAGGCCGAGGCGAAGGAACAACAGGCGACCCTCAGCGGTCTGGACGAAGAGCGTCAGGCCCAGCAGGGCGATCTCGGTCAGGTGTTCGAGGTGGCGCGCAAGCATGCCCGCGAGACGCGTGAAGCCCTGGCGGGCAACTGGCTGCTGGTTGGCGGCCAGGCGCGTCTGCCGGACCTGGGGCCGCGTGATGAGGTGCCGGGCCGCGAGCGTCTCGCCGCCCTGACCGCGGACATCCGCAGCATCGCCACCGAAAGTGGTCGCGCACTGCGCTTCCAGGCACCGCTGGCCGGGCCGGATGGCAGCATCAAGCCGCGTGAGATCGTGCGTGTCGGCGAGCAGATGGCCTTCAGTGGTCGCCACCTGCTGGCGCCGCTGTCGGAAGACAAGGCCGTGGATGGCCCCTCGGCGCTGGACACCCTCGGCCTTGCGGGTACCACGCCGCTGCGCATTCGCAAGCAGCTGGCGGCCTTCGATGCCGGCGACAGTGATCGTCTGAGCTTCGATCCCACCGGTGGCGATGTCACCCAGGCGCTGGCGCGGGCGCCGCGTCTCGGTGAGCGTCTCAAGCAGGGCGGTGCCGTCGGTTATGTCATCGTCGGCCTGGGCGTGCTGGGACTGATCATCGCGCTGATCCAGCTGGTGCGCCTGTCGCTGACCCGCCGGGCGGTCAAGCGTCAGGAAGCCGACCTGAGCCAGCTCAGTGACGACAACCCGCTGGGTCGTGTGCTGCATCGCTTTGAAGGCATGCGCCACGATCACGAGCCGGAAGCGCTTGAAGCCCGTCTCGACGAGGCGTTGCTGGCCGAGCAGCCCAGACTCGAGCGTGGCCAGGCGTTGGTCAAGCTGCTGGCTGCCATCGCGCCGCTGCTGGGTCTGCTGGGTACCGTGACCGGCATGATCGGCACCTTCCAGTCGATCACCGTCTTCGGTACCGGCGACCCCAAATTGATGGCCGGCGGTATCTCCCAGGCGCTGGTGACCACCGTGCTGGGTCTGGTGACCGCCGTGCCGCTGCTGTTCGCCCAGACCGGGCTTTCCAGCCTGTCCAAGGGCCTGATGGGCCGCCTCGAGGGCCGCGCCAGTGCACGTCTGGCCGACCACCTCGAGAAGCGCGCCCCGAGCAAGGCTGCCAGCGCGGCAGCGCGTCAGCGGGATACCGAGCATGCCTGATTCGTTGGCCGCCTCTTCCTTGCTGAGCGGTGGCTTCGCGCCAGTGATGCGGCTGGTGGAAAGCGGTGGCCCGCTGATCGTGGTGATCTGCCTGATCGCCATGGTGCTGTTCGGGCTGGCGCTGGAACGCGGCCTCTACTGGCGGCTCGTGCATCGTCCGGCGCGTCAACAGTTGATTCGCGACTGGGTAGCGCGCAGCGAGCACCACAGCTGGTCGGCGCTCACCCATCGCGAAGTGCTGACCCGTGAGCTGCTGTCACGTCTGCGCGCGCCGCTGCCGTGGCTCAAGCTGCTGGTGCTGATCTGTCCACTGGCAGGCCTGTTGGGCACCGTGACCGGCATGATCCATGTCTTCGATTCGCTGGCGATCGCCGGCACCGGCCAGGCGCGTGCCATGGCCGATGGTGTGGCACGCGCCACGCTGCCGACGCTGGCCGGCATGGCGGTCGCGGTGGTGGGCCTGATGTTCGTCACGCGCTTCGAGCGTGTGGTGCGTCGTGAAGACCAGCGCCTGCACGACCGTCTGGCGCGCGCCGTCGACGATGCACGTTCCGGCATGTCCGCTGCGAACGGCTTTGATTCCTCCTCTGATACAAGCGAGACACCACATGCGTAGACGTCGCATGGAGGCCGCGGAAGACAGCGGCGAGATCAATCTGACGCCGATGCTGGATGTCGTCTTCATCATGCTGATCTTCTTCATCGTCACCACCAGCTTCGTCAAGGAGTCCGGGGTCGAGATCCAGCGTCCGGAAGCCTCCAACGCCACGGCGCGCCCTGACGCGGCGGTCATGGTCGCCATCACCGCCGAGGGCGCGGTGTGGGTCGACGGCAAGCCGGTGGATGCCCATCGCGTCGGCGACGCCGTGGCCGATCTTGCCGATGGTCAGCCGGTGGTGATCCAGGCCGACAGCCGCTCACAGACCGGTCTGCTGGTCGAGACGATGGATGCGCTGCGCAACGCGGGTGTGCAGGACATCGCGGTCGCCGCCTCGAAGGGCGAATGACATGACGCGACGCCTGTATGCCAATCGACTCGTCGGGCTTGTCGGTGGTGCCTTGCTGGCGCTGGTGCTGTTCTATGCGCTGGCCTTGCTGGTCGCGCCGCCGGTGAACGACACGCCGCCACCGGAGCCGCTGTCGGTCTCCACCGTTCAGGCGCCTGAAGAGGCACCGGCGCCCGCGCCGGCGGCGAGTGAAAGTCTGCCCACGCCGCCGGCCGAGCCACCGCCGCCACCCAAGGCAGCGCCGATGCCGGCACCCAAGGCGACAAGCCCGGTGGCGATTCCCGAGGTCAAGACACCATTGCCGCCGACGCCAGAGCTGACCATGGATGACAGCCTGCCGCCGCTGGAAGTCGAGCGTCCGCCCAAACCGACCCCGAAGCCGACGCCGAAACCGGCACCCAAGGCCAAGCCGGAGCCCAAGGCGGTCGCCAGGCAGGCCGAGGCCGCTTCATCGGCGCAGTCGGCGTCTGATGCGTCGTCACAGGCCGCGGCGAAGCCGTCAAAGCCCAAGGCGGCCCCGGCGGCGCAGGGTGGTTCACCGCGGCCCACCGTGCGCACCGCTCCCGAATATCCGAGTCGCGCGCGTCGCCGCGGCATCGAGGGCTTCGTCGAGGTGGCCTTCGTGATTCGTCCGGACGGCAATGTCGATGGCGGCTCGCTGCGGGTGGTGCGTGCCGAGCCGTCGGGCGTATTTGACCGGGCGGCGATGAAGGCGATCGCGCGCTGGGAATTCCCGGCCGCGGGCAATGCGCGCCAGGCGCGCCAGCGGCTCGAGTTCCAGTTGCGTTGAGGCAACCCGTGACTCCATGGCGCGGGCTTTCATCGGCTGTCTGATGTGTGTCATATGTCGTCATCTCTGATGCCGTGGACTTGTCGGCAATGCGCCGGGTCATGGCAGCGGATGAACGCAAGAGGAAAGACTCATGGTAGCGAAATCCACACCGCCGCAGGACGCCGACAGCACTGAGCGATCGCGAGGCCTGATGGCGCGGGCGCGCCAGCTGCTGACACGCGGCGGGCGCCGACTCACCCGCGTGACGCTGGTCTCGACCTGCCTGATGCTGATGATGGAAGTCGGTGGCATCAGCGCGGCCCATGCGGCGACGCGCGTCTCCGCCGAAGTGGCGGGGCAGTTGCGCACGCTGCAGTCACGGCTGGATGAAGGCGATTATGACGCGGTCGGGGAGCGCGCCGAGCGTGAGGCCAAGCGCCAGCGCGGCGAGGTGCGTGCGCTGTATCTGTCATTGGCGGCCAGTGCGCGTGCGCGCCAGGGCGATCAGGCCCAGGCGGCACGTCTGTATGCCGAGGCGCGTCGCCTGCCGGGCGTCAATGCCTCCCAGGCTCGCGAGTGGCTGCGTCGTGAAGCGATGCTGCGCCTGCGCGCTGGGGAGCGCGACAGTGGTATCGCCCGTCTGGCGGAATATCTGCACGGCGGCTCGGCGAGTGCCGATGACCTGTGGCTGGCGGTCAGTCTGGAAGCCAATCGAGGTGACTGGGCGCGCGCCGAGGACTGGTTGGAGCGTGCCAGCAAGGCGAGTGCGCCGAGCGGCGATCGCCTGAAGCTGGCCGTCAGCGTCTATCAGCAGACCGGCCGCCATGGCGCGGCGGTGGCGCTGGTCGAGCAGGGGCTGGGCGAGTCACGCGACCCGCAGGACTGGCAGCGTGCCGTGGCGCTCTATCAGCGCCTCAACCAGAACACCCGCGCCGCCAGTACCTGGGAAGCGGCGTGGGCGGCGGGGATCGTCAGCGGCAGTGATGCCTACCAGCAGCGAGTCGACCTGCAGCTGGCGGCCGGTGCGCCGGCGCGGGCGGCGGAGCTGATCGAGGCGGGGCTTTCGAAATCCGCGACACCCGAGGGGCAGCCGCTGCTTGAAGACACCCCGGCGCTGCGTCGCCAGCTGGCGCAGGCCTGGACGGCGGCGCGCGATGTCGAGCGTGCGCTCAAGGCGTGGGCAGTCGTCTCGCAGCAGAGCCAGTCACTCGAGGATGCCCGGCAGTATGCCGAGCTTGCCTATGACTGGGGGCGCTGGGAAACGGCGCAGCAGGCGCTGGCCGCGGCCGGTGAGCGTGGCGACGACTCGGCGCGTCATTGGCTGCTCTCCGGCGTGGTCGCCAGTCAGCTGGAGCAGTTCGACCCTGCGCGTGAAGCTTTCAAGAAGGCTCAGGCGCGTGGCGCCGAAGGGGCCGATGCCTGGTTGAAATCCGTCGCGCAGCGCTGATGACGTAAGAATCTGACGATCCAGCGCTGTCTGAGCATTACTGCAACGAAAACGCCGCCTTTCCTGATCGTCCTGAGACGGGAAAGGCGGCGTTTGCGTGTCTGGCGATCGTGTTCGCGCTGGCGCTGCTCAGCGTATCAGCCGATATCGGTCCACACCGGGGCGTGATCCGACGGCTTTTCCATGCCGCGCAGTGCGAAGTCGACACCGGAATCCTTGATCAGCGGAGTCAGGCCGGGGCTGGTCATGATCAGGTCGATGCGCAGGCCGCGCCTGGGCTCACGTTCGAAGCCGCGTGAGCGGTAGTCGAACCAGCTGAACGTGTCATCGACTTCCGGGTGCACGTGGCGGAAGCTGTCGGTCAGGCCCCAGGCGTAGAGGCGTTCCATCCACTCGCGCTCGATGGGCTGGAAGCTGGTCTTGCCTTCGCGCAGCCAGCGCTTGCGGTTGGGCTCGCCGATGCCGATGTCGCGATCGGTGGCCGAGATGTTGTAGTCGCCCATCACCACCACATGCTGCTCGGGCTGGTGGTCTTCTTCCAGCAGGCGGAACAGCTGCTGATAGAAGCGCGTCTTGTAGGGGAACTTCACCGGGTGCTCGATATTCTCGCCCTGGGGGAAGTAGCCGTTGTAGACGATCAGCGGCTCGCCGTTCGGGCCGTCGATCTCGACGCCGATCATGCGCTTCTGGGCATCCTCGTCGTCATCCGGCATGCCGTAGTGCACCTTCTTCGGCACCTGACGGGTCAGCATCGCGACGCCGTAGTGGCCCTTCTGGCCGTGCCACACCACGTGATAGCCCAGCGCCTCGATATGCGCGTGGGGGAATTCACTGTCCTGCACCTTGGTTTCCTGCAGGCCAATGACTTCCGGCTGATGCGTCTCGATCAGCGCTTCCAGCTGATGCGGACGCGCACGGATGCCGTTGATGTTGAAGGAAATCAGGCGCATCACGCTTCGCCTCCACCATCATCCTTGGAGGAGCTGTCTTCCTTTGCCGGCGCTTCAGGGTGCAGCGGCAACAGCGGCGCGGCGTTCATGCGCTCCAGCTTGGCGGCAGCCTGGGACTTGCGCTGGTCCTTCTTCTTGGCCACGTAACGCGGGCCGGAATGCACCTGGTCCGGGTTCTCGGCGCGCCACTTCTTGAAGTCCTTGCGGCGGCCGGTACGAATCTGCACCTTGTCGGCGATGGAGCGGCTCTTCTTTCTACGTGTCATCTTCGGGCTTTCCTGTTCGGTGTCGGCAGTCGCCAGCCTTGAGTCGCACGGCAAGGCCGCGGCACGCGGGCAACCGCATCAGTTGTCGGGCATTCTACCAGCCTGCATGGGGCGGGTGCCATGAGGGGCGTCGTGGTGAGAAGCATCGCGTGTCGTGTACGCGAGAATGTCTCGCGCCGAGTGCGTCATGATGCAGGGGCGCGAAGACGCCGGCGGGCTGGTACAATATGTCGGCGTTATCGTCGCTGCCCGCAGGTGAGGTGCGTGACTGGCCGCTTGAATCGGCGCCTTGTGTCTCATGCACGATGGCGGGTCGCCTGCCCCTCGGGGCGCGCTTCCCCTCACGCATGTCAGAGACAACGGCTTGCCGGACGCGCCAGTCTTGCTGCCATTGCCCGTGCCAGCGACATGCAATATGCAATGTATGAGTGTTACCTGAATGACCCTGGCAGGTACGCCGCCCCGGCCCAGACAGATAGACAGACGGGCGGCGGCGAACTGTCCCGTGGCGTGGCCAAGGTTGCCCGGCAGCCTGATGCCCGCTCGATGAAGAAGCCCTTTCGACCGACACGCAGTATCGGCCGTCCTTGTGGCGACCCATGAGCCTGTCCGTTGCGTGAGCCCGGCGATGACATGACCGGTGCCACGTGAGCAGACCCTCATGGCAGACGTCCGCTCCAGTCCCTTGCCGAACATTCGGGCAGGGGAGCGCTGGATGCGTGAATCCGTCAAGAACAGGTGAGAGCATTCGTGCCCTTCTGCACCCGAGGCCTGCGTGGCCCCGGAGACGCACACCCAGGGGGTGTTGCCGCAGAAGGGCAGGGAATGGCTCCCAATCCGGTAAAGGCGCATGCAGCCCGAGACTACCGCGCATCAGGCGCGAGTCAGGCGAACCAGGTGAGACGACTGGGCATGACGAACCAACCGGGTGTGGCCTGTCACGGCGAGATTCCGAGAACGACCCGCGCCTGTCGCATATGAACCCTTGAAAAGAACGGATTACATGAGCGAGACGGATCAGACCCAGCCAGCCGCTGAGCAGACTCAGCAAGAGCCGCAGGACCCGAACCAGAAGCCGAGAAAGCCCAAGCGTCGTCGTCGCAAGCCGCGTCGCTCCCAGTCCAAGTGGAACCTCGATCAGTTCCCGGTCGCGCCGGTCGCCGGTCAGTGGCGCTTCCATGATTTCGATCTGCCGCTGCCGCTGATGCGTGCCATCCAGAAGGCCGGCTTCGAATACTGCACCCCGATCCAGGCCCAGGCCTTCGAGAAGGCGCTGCTGGGTGGTGACGTGGTCGGTCGTGCCCAGACCGGCAGCGGCAAGACCGCCGCCTTCCTGATCGCCACCCTGGCCTACTTCCTGGAAGAGAAGGCGCCGGAAGGCCAGAAGCCGGGCGCGCCGCGTGCCGTCATCATCGCGCCGACCCGTGAGCTTGCGCTGCAGATCGAGAAGGACGCCAAGGCGTTCTCCGAATTCGCGCGCATCTCGGTGGCCTGCGTGGTGGGTGGCATGGACTACCAGAAGCAGCGTGAACGCCTCGAGCGCAAGGTCGATCTGCTGGTCGCCACGCCAGGCCGTCTGCTTGATTTCCACACCAAGCGCGATGTCGATCTCTCCGAGACCGAGGTGCTGGTGGTCGACGAAGCGGACCGCATGCTGTCGATGGGCTTCATCCCCGACGTCAAGCGCATCATCCGCGCCACGCCGCGTCCCGAAGAGCGCCAGACGCTGCTGTTCTCCGCCGAGCTGTCTTCCGACGTGCTGGGGCTGGCCGAGCAGTGGACGCATGAGGCGACTCAGGTCGCGGTCGAGCACGAAGCGACGGCTGCCATCGCGGCGGACAACGACGCCGTGCAGACCTACACCGTGAGCGATGATGACAAGCTGCGTCTGTTGATCAATCTGGTGAAGCAGGGCGAGATGGAGCGCTCCGTGGTCTTCGGCAACAGCCGTGGGCTGGTGCGCAAGATCAACGCCGCGCTCAAGGAAGCCGGTATCGAGTCGGCGGTGATGTCCGGCGCCGAGACCCAGACCGAGCGCCTGGAAGCCCATGAGGCCTTCCGCAACGGCAAGCTCAAGGTGCTGGTGGTCAGCGATGTCGCCGGGCGTGGCTTCGCACTCGAAGACGCGACCCATGCGATCAACTTCACGCTGCCGGAAGTGCCGGAAGACTACGTCCACCGTGCAAGCTTCAGCGATGTGACCTTGATCAGCTTCGTCGGTGAGGAAGATGTCTTCTCACTGCCGGAAATCGAAGACTACCTGCAGGAAACGCTGCCGCGTCAGCAGCCGCCCCAGGGCCTGCTGTAACGTCTGCTTGCCTCCGACCGGCCACAAAAAGGTGGCCGGCCGCGCAGGGCAGTCGAGGTAGATGGCAGTAGCACGCAAAGACGGCGGACAGCTCAGGCTGTTCGCCGTCTTGCGCTCCATGACTCGCAGGTTTGACGACAAGCAGCCAGTCGCCAGTTGTTGTCGACCGGATGTCGTGGGTCAGGGGTGGATGGCCAGTTGAGGAGAGAGACACGCAATGCTGGAAGATAGCCTCAAGGGCGAGATTCAGGGCGCCTATCGCAAGTTGCTCGAGGGTCTTGAGCTGACGCCGCGCTACGGGCAGCGGCTGATGATCGCCGAGATCGCGCGCACCCTGGGCAACATCGAGCAGAATCCGGAAGGCTATCGCCTCGGCAACGAGCATGTCTGCGTGCTGGAGGCCGGTACCGGTACCGGCAAGACGCTGGCCTATCTGCTCTCCGCACTGCCGGTGGCCAAGGCGCGCGGCAAGCGGCTGGTGGTCTCGACCGCGACCATCGCGCTGCAGGAGCAGGTCATGCATCAGGACCTGCCGGCGCTCAAGAAGCATTCGGGGCTGACCTTCGACTACGCCCTGGCCAAGGGCCGTCGCCGTTACCTGTGCGTGCAGAAGCTGGATCAGGCGCTGGAAGGTGTCGAGGACAATCCGACCATGGCGCTGTTCGAGCGCGACATGATCGCCAGCGACGGCGGCAGCTTCGTGGAACTGGCCGGCAAGATGGCCGAGGACTATGCCAGCGGCGAGTGGGCAGGGGACCGCGACAGCTGGCCGCTGCAGGTCGAGGACCGCGACTGGGCGCGTCTGACCACGGATCACCGTCAGTGCACCAATCGCCGCTGCAGCCACTTCTCGGCGTGTGCCTTCTTCCGTGCCCGTCGTCAGCTGGAGCAGGCCGATATCATCGTCGCCAACCATGACCTGGTGCTGGCAGACCTCTCGCTGGGCGGCGGACTGGTGCTGCCATCGCCCAGTGACTGCATCTACGTCTTCGACGAGGCGCACCATCTGCCCGACAAGGCGCTGGATCACTTCCACCACCGCACGCCGATCAATCAGACGCTGCGCTGGCTGGGCAATCTCAAGAAGTCGCTCACCGAGCTGAATGCGGCGCTGGGCAGTCAGCCGACCATCGGGCGTCTGCTGGCGCGCATGCCCGAGTTGCTGGCGGATATCGAGCCGCGTCTGGGCGAGGTGTTCGGGCTGGGGCATCAGCTGGCGGATCTGCCCAATGGGGCCGGCGAGGACGTCACCAATCATCGCTTCGAGCGCGGTCAGGCACCGGAGGCGCTCAAGGAGCTGGGCCACAACCTGCTCAAGGGCTTCGCGGAGCTGTCGCGGGCGCTGGAGCAGATCGCCGACATCCTGCGTGAGAGCCTGGACCCGGAGAAGGCCACCGGCCTGCCCAAGGAGAATGCCGAGGACTGGCTGCCGCTGGTGGCCCTGCTGCACGGGCGTGCGCTGGAAGCCCATGCGTTGTGGGAGGCCATCGGCCTGAGCGACCCTGCCGATGGGCCGCCGCATGCACGCTGGCTGACCTTCGAGCGCTTCAATGGCGAGCCGGAGATGACCGTTTCGGCAAGCCCGGTGTCCGCTGCAGAAACGCTGGCACGCCATCTGTGGGGCGCCTGTTTCGGTGCGGTGCTGACGTCGGCGACCCTGACCGCGCTCAATCGCTTCGAGCGCCTGCAGGAGCGCGCAGGCCTGGCCAATCGCTATCGCTATCAGCGTCTGCCCAGCCCGTTCGATTATGGCAAGGCGGTGCTGGCCATCCCGCGCGAGGCGGTGGAGCCGTCGCCGCCCGGCCCGCATGAGCAGGCGATCGTCGACTTCGTCAATGCGCTGGATGTGCGCGAGGCGGTGCTGGTGCTGTTCAGCTCGCGTAAGCAGCTGGCGGCGGTCAACAAGGCGCTGGACAGCGAGACCCGCAAGCGGGTGCTGGCGCAGAGTCGTCTGCCCAAGCATGAGCTGCTCAGTCAGCATCGCAAGGCGGTGGATGGCGGGCGCGGCAGCATCATCTTCGGGCTGGCGAGCTTCGCCGAGGGCATCGATTTGCCCGGCAAGTATCTGACCCACGTGGTGATCACGCGGCTGCCGTTCGCGGTGCCGGATGATCCGGTCGGTGCGACGCTGGCGGAGTGGATCGAGTCGCGGGGCGGCAACCCGTTCATGCGCATCGCGGTGCCGGATGTCTCGATCAAGCTGGTGCAGGCCTGTGGGCGCCTGATTCGCAAGGAAGCCGATGAAGGGCGTATCACGATTCTGGATCGACGCATCCTGACCAAGCGTTACGGTCAGCAGTTGATCGAGGCCTTGCCGCCCTTCGTGCGCGAGATCGATGGCGTGCGCCAGAACTGATGGGTCAGACGTGATGGGTCAGAACTGATGGTCCAGGGCTGATCGGTCAGGGCTGATCGGTCAAAGCTGGCCCGTCAGCTGTCGACCCAGCGGCCACAAAAAAGCCCCGCCAATCGGCGGGGCTTTTTCATTCATCCAATGCTGTCGGTCTGAAATCAGTGGCCTAAGGCTTCTGGCTCAGGCTTCTGGCTCAGGCTTCGGCAGGCTGCTCGAGGCGGGCGCGCAGCGCGTCCTTGAGCTTGGCGTCCATGGTCTTGAAGGTGTCTTCGGTGGTGGCCCAGTCGATGCAGGCATCGGTGATGGAGACGCCGTATTCCATCTTGCTGCGGTCGGCATTGATCTTCTGCGCGCCCCAGTTGATGTGCGACTCGACCATCAGACCCATGATGGAGCGATTGCCCTCGAGAATCTGCTGGGTGACGTTCTCCAGCACCAGCGGCTGCAGGCCCGGGTCCTTGTTGGAGTTGGCGTGGGAGCAGTCGACCATCAGGTTGGCGGTGACGCCGGCCTTGGCCAGCTCCTGCTCGGCCAGCGCGACGCTGACGCTGTCATAGTTCGGCTTGCCGTTGCCGCCGCGCAGCACGACATGGCCGTAGGCGTTGCCACGCGTGCGGATGATCGCGACCTGACCGGCCTGGTTGATGCCCAGGAAGTTGTGGCCGTGGGACACGGATTGCAGGGCGTTGACGGCGACATCCAGCGAGCCGTCGGTGCCGTTCTTGAAGCCGACCGGGCACGACAGGCCGGAGGCCATCTCGCGGTGGGTCTGGGATTCGGTGGTACGGGCGCCGATGGCGGACCAGCTGATGCAGTCCTGCAGGTACTGCGGGGAGATCGGGTCGAGGGCTTCGGTGGCCAGCGGCAGGCCCATCTCGGCCAGTTCGACCAGCAGGCCGCGCGCGATGTGCAGGCCTTCCTCGATCTCGAAGGTGTCATTGAGGTGCGGGTCGTTGATCAGGCCTTTCCAGCCGACGGTGGTACGCGGCTTCTCGAAGTAGACGCGCATCACGATGTAGAGGCTGTCCTTCACTTCCTCGGCCAGCACCTTCAGGCGGCGCGCGTAGTCGCGGGCGGCGTCCAGGTCATGGATGGAGCAGGGGCCGACCACGACCAGCAGGCGCGGGTCTTCACCGTCCAGAATGCGCTGGATGGTGCGACGGCCTTCGATGACGGTCTCTTCGGCCTTGGCGGTCAGCGGGATGTCCTGCTTGAGCGCTTCGGGGGTGATCAGCACGTCCTGTGACAGGACGTTGAGGTTGTTGACGTGTTGTTCTGACATGACAGTGTCCTGAGCGGTGTGCGGTCTGCATGGCTGCTAGCAGAGTCAGACGGGCGTCTTCGCGCCCGCCATCCGTGTTGTGCGTACTGAATGATGTCCATGGTATCTGCTGCATGCCGGCTTGTCAGCGCCCTTGGGTCAAATTTAATCAACTGTCAAGCTGGCTGGCGCTGACTTGAGGCTCGTGTGACTCAAGATAAGCGTAAATCGTAAAGAAATCGTTACGCTTTGACGTGTCAGCGTCGCCAAACGCTGTCATGGCGGGAGTGAACACGCAAAACCTGAGGCTTTGACGGCATGGCGTCTTGCCGTACAAATGATAAACAGGAACACTGTGCGTTGATTTTGGTCGCGTCAGCGGGCCGTCGGGCGCTTTTTCGCCCCGCGCCAGGCATCGCATCCATCACAACGAATATCAAAGGGGCCGGATAACGCATGCGCGAGTCGCAATTCCTGTCAGGTGCTGATGCCCCGGGGATTCCTGATGTGGAGTCCGCAAGCGGTGCCTCCACTCCCGCGGAGGGAGCGAGTGAATGAGTGTCAATGAAACGGACCAGCAGTTGGTCGAGCGCGCCCAGAAAGGGGATAACCGCGCCTTCGATCTGCTGGTCAGGAAATATCAGCACAAGATTCTCGGCCTGATCAGCCGTTACGTACACGATCATTCAGAAGTGCAGGATGTCGCCCAGGAAGCCTTCATCAAGGCCTATCGTGCGTTGCCCAACTTCCGGGCCGAGAGCGCCTTCTATACCTGGATGTACCGGATCGCCATCAATACGGCCAAGAATCATCTGGTCTCGCGGGGCCGTCGTCCGCCGGGCACCGACATGGATATCGGCGATGCCGAGGTGGTCGATCAATCCGGTCGCCTGTCGGACATCGAGACGCCGGAAGCCGCCATGGCGCGCGATGAGCTGGAGAAGGTCGTCTTCGAGGCCATCGAGAAGCTACCTGAAGATCTGCGCACCGCCATCACGCTGCGCGAGTTCGATGGCCTGTCCTATGAGGATATCGCCGAGGTGATGCAGTGCCCGGTGGGCACGGTGCGTTCGCGTATCTTCCGCGCACGTGAAGCGGTCGACAAGGCGATCCAGGGACTGATCAGTCCCGCCGCGGCGGTGTCTGCCGTCGAGTGACGTCGCTGTTCTGCGTCGCCCCTGTGAGAGAAGAGCCACAAAAATTTTGTTGGTTAAATTCAATCAACTCAGTGGCTTGGCGAAATCTTGCAGCTAAAGTGAATGTTTTCTGAACGAATGGCGGAACAATCCGTGCGGCGCGTGTTCTTACTGTTCAGTAGTCATGTAGCTCAGCGACTGCGTGCATGAGCGCTGGAAAGTTGAGTGGTGAGGGGCAGGGCACGAAAGCCCCTCTTCCACGGCGCAGTAACGCTGTTTGCCGTTGGCCCGCTCGGGCCATCAGCCGCCATGGTGAATGACGCCATTTGTTGCCAGGAGTGCAGATTGAAGTCGTCGTTCAATCTGACGAGTGTGAGGGTATTTACGCATGAATCTGAAGACCACCGAATCCGTGAAGGAGTCGCTGTCCGCGCTGATGGATGCGGAGGGTGACGAGCTGGATCTGCGTCGTGTCCTCAAGGGGCTCGATGAGTCTCCTGAGGCTGCAGACACCTGGCGCCGCTATCACCTGGCGCGCAGTGCCATGCATCGTGAGCGTGAAAGCACCTTCACTCTGGATATCGCGTCGGCGGTCAGCGCCGAGGTCGAGCTGATCTCCCGCGAGGCTCCCGCGAGTGCACCGCCCGTGGCCGAGCGTCGCAGCCTGTTCTCCTTTGCCGGTTCCGCGGCCATCGCAGCCGGCGTCGCGGTGATGGTGATCACCGGTGTGCAGGTCTTCAATGGCGGTGACAATGCGGTGCCCGGCGGCGTGAACAGCGGTGCAGAGCTTGCCAGCGGTTCTTCCGTCAACCAGGGCGGTTCAGCCCTCCAGGGCGGCACAGTGCGTCAGGTCAGCCAGCCGTCGGTGAACGCCGAGGCGTCTCAGTGGGTACAGCCCGGCGCCAACAGCGGCTTGATGCAGGTCGGCGTGACGCCCTCAAGCTCACGCCCGATGTTCATGGCGCCGCAGAGTGGCAGCTATGATTCCGGCATGTCGTCCAGCAATGTCGCCGCGGCGGATCTCGCCCAGCGGCGTCTGCTCGAGGCCTACCTGAGCCAGCATTCCTCGCGTGGCCCGGTGCCGGAGCGCAGCGAGTGGATCAGCCTGCAGGATGTTGCCCAGTAACATTCGCTGGATGACTGGCTTGCGCTGGTGTCATTGCCAAGGCAGATGAAAGCAGCATGGACAGACAAGAAAAAGGGGCAGCCATTGGCTGCCCCTTTTTCTTGTCTGTGTCCCGTCCTGAATATAGTTGACACGTTCTGACCTATCTTTAGGGAGAGCGTGA